>VXRD01000155.1 GCA_009838845.1 Gemmatimonadota bacterium
ATCTGTACTTGATATACGATAATAATAATAACACTGTGGATTCTGTGGAAAATGCGTCAATAAAAGGAAAACTCGCTTAAAAATAGTGGGTTAAGAATGTTCCTGCCAATATGACATTGTGAATTTCTATGTGCAGAACATGTGGAAATCTGTGTGGTTTTCCACAATTTGGAATGTGGATTTCTTTTTCACACAAAAAATCCACAATCTATCCAGATTCTTTTCCACACCCAAAATCTTGTGCACAGCACTGTGCACAGAAAGCGTTTCTCTTTAAAAATCAATAACTTTTTATTTTTATCATTAAGAGATTGCAAATTGAGTTATCCACATCGGGCAAATCTATTGTTGATAGGCATCATACAGGTAAGAGGATTTTCTCTTTTTCGTTGAGGATATGTTTATATTGTTCCGTGTCGTCAGGTGTAAGCTATCTCACCATGCATACATAAATAGGAGACGGTTGAGGTGCTGACTTATGATTCTCAAAAAGCGATGCGCGCATTGTGCAAAAATGATCGCACACTCGGTCAATTAATCAAGCAGGCAGGACCAATAACCCTTGATTTGCCAAAACGATTAAACCCTTTTGATGCGCTTTTGCGGTCGATTATCTATCAACAACTCTCAGGAAAAGCGGCTGCCGCCATTCACAAACGGGTGCGCGTCCTGTTTTCTGGGGGAAATATCAACCCAAATCAAGTACTTGCGATGGATGACCAGGTGCTTCGCAATGCGGGAATGTCCCGGGCAAAAGTGGTCGCGGTAAATGATCTGGCGCAAAAAACCATAGATGGCCTGATTCCCCCGGGTTCACGCCTTCGGGAAATGTCGGATGCCGATATTGTAGAAAATCTCACACAAGTGCGCGGCATTGGAGAGTGGACTGTTCAAATGTTTCTGATGTTCCAACTCGGCAGGCCCGATGTGCTCCCGACAAAAGATTTGGGGGTGCGCAAGGGATTTATGCTCACTTATGGATTGGACGAGTTGCCAGCAGAAAAAGATATGATGGTCTATTGTGAGCGGTGGCGACCTTATCGCTCGGTGGGAAGCTGGTACATGTGGCGGGCACTTGAATTGTGAGGCTAACTTTCATGTATAAACGGAGCGGATTATGCCAAACCTGATCGTTTTATTGAGTGACCAGTTGCGCCGACAGGCTCTTGGAATTCACGGTGACCCGGATGCACGCACACCGCACCTGGACGCCTTTGCACAACAGGGTGTTCGATTTGACAATGCGTGTTCCACGTATCCGATCTGTGTGCCTTTTCGATTTACACTTATGACCGGCGAATATGCCCATGTCCGCAAAATACCGGGTATTGAATACGCAATGTCCACGGAAGAGCGCACGCTGGCAGATGAGTTTAATGAGGCGGGGTATGAAACCATTTATGTGGGCAAATGGCATCTCGATGGCGGGCACGGGCGGTTGGGATCTGCTGTGCAGGTCAACCGCACGCGGATACCGCGTTCTCGGCAGGGTCGCTGGCAAAAGTGGTACGGGTTTGAGCTGCGCAATGATCCCTTTGATACCTGTTATTTTGAGGACGACGATCCCACGCCGAAAAAAATTGAAGAGTATCAGACCGATGGCTTGTTTCAAATTGGTATGGATTATATAAAAGACCGCGTGGATGACCGTCCCTTCTGCATGGTCATTTCTGTGGAACCACCTCACGATCCTTTTGTGGCTCCCGAAGATGTGCAATCCGCATGGGAAGCGAGAGATATTGTATTACCCGAAAACTTTGATGTGGCGGATCCCACACAGCGCGAAGCGTTTATTCTCAGTCGCAAGCGCTACAATGCTATGGTTGAGAATCTGGATGCCAATGTCGGAAAGATGATGGTTTTTCTCAAGGCGGAAGGATTATTGGATGATACAGTCGTGGTCTTTTTATCTGACCACGGCGAATTGGCGGGCGCACACGGCCTGCGCGCCAAGCAATGGCCCTATGAAGAGTCTGTGGGGATTCCACTCATGGTGTGGGATTCCCGTGTGAGAGAACGCGCGGGAACGGTGATCAATGACCCGACATGCACCGAGGATTTGTTTCCAACACTGCTTGGATTGGTGGGGTTAACCCCAAAAAATGAGGTGCCGGGGACGAACTTGACACCGCTCATTCACGGGGATGTAGATGCGCTTGATCGCGAGGGTGTTTTGCTCGAATTTGTTGCGGAATTGCGGGAACGACCACCATTTTTTGATGAAGTTTGGCGGGGATTTCGGACCCGGGATTACAAATATACCGTGAAGGGCAACAATATGGGCGGCAGACCCTGGCAATTTTTTGATCTGAAAAACGATCCCGGGGAAATGAATAATCTGGTAGATGACCCCAATTACCGCGACCTGGTTGTCCACCATCATCGCTTGTTGTGCGAGCGCATGATTGAGACAGAGGATCACTTTGTCCTGCTTCCGGCGTTTGACAGTGAGGGTGTAAACGTCTGGGAAGAGTAAGTTCAGGGTTTCCAGATGGTCGCGCCGATATAGCGTTCGCCTTCGGGCGTATCATTGTAATAATAGGCTGTTACGAGTACGCCATCGGGTCTCAGAACAGTGCGCGGATACCCGATATCCGCATTGCCGCCATCTTCGCGCAGTACAATTTCCTCGCTCCAATTGGTTCCGGTCGTATCACTGATCCTCGCGCGAATACCATAAGGTGTTGCGCGATAACCGTAAGTTAGAACGACCCGTCCATCCTTCAGATGCGTCAACGTCGGCGGGTTCCCCCCCTGGCCAGAAGCCGGTACAGGCTGGCCGACATGTGTCCAGGTCAGCCCATCATCTTCGGATAAATACGTATCGATCCAGTGTTTAGACGCTGTAAATTCTCCGCGTTCCGTGCAGCGCACGGCGACAAGAATATGCCCATTACGGAGACGCAAACTTGCGGGCATGATCTGAAAACCCGCAGGCTCTTCACTCAGCCACGATAGAAATCCAAATTTGCGCCCGCCATCATAAGACCGCGCAGCAAATACGCGGCCTTCCAGCCCATTGCGCTTATTCGCCGTTAGAAATAGCGTACACCGATCCGCGCTATCTATCAGATAATCCGTTCGCGCAGCGATCCCGGTTTGCCCCCACATTGGGAGCCAGAAAGGCCCGTTCCACGACTGACATCGGTCCTGTGAATAGTACCAGAAGGAACAGACCCCTGGACCCAGGCCCGTCCTGGCACACATCAATGCGAAGTCGGGATGCGAAAAATCCACATTGCCCGGACAATCCGTCGGCCCGTGTTCTCCGTCCAGAACTTCGCCTACGCGCAATCCTTCATTCATGTGTTCATCGGCTGACAATCCGCGATTTCCCGGGGTTTTGCACGGCATGGGTGTCACGTTCCAGGTTTCGCCGCCATCCACACTTCGCGCTTGCATGTTTACAAATGGACTGTCTTTGTCTCGCGCGTGAAAACCGCCCTGGGGATCTGTATATCCCAGCGTAAATCCCAGTGCGATCTCGTCACCCCACGACCACACCCCGTAATTTGCAGGCCAACCCGCAAAACGCCCCGTTTCCCGGTACACGGTTACGTGTTTCATAATTTAACCGTACCATCTTCCAGCATGCTCAACAGTGCCGAATCATCCACGTTTAGAGGTAATTCAACTCTGCCTCGACGACGACTCGATTCATAAGTTGCAAAAATCAATTCTGTTGCTTGCAGTGCTTTGCGCCCCGAAAGTTCGGGTTCGCGTCCATTTTTCACGGCATCGACGAGGTCCAGCACAGCAACGGTTGTCGCATCGCGCTGACTCACCATGCCGCTGAGATCCACATCCACCTCCTGGGTGCCCGATACAACGCGGAGTGGGCGAGCATCGCGGCCCCCAATTTCAATGAACCCTTCGCTCCCGACCAACCGATTCGCAACGCCCTGCATCCTGGTTACACCTGTTACCAACAACCCCTCGCGGCCATTTTGATACCGAATCCACGAAATTCCGCTGCCTTCCACGGGGGTCCCAAACACCTCGCGCCCACCTTCTGCGTCGATTTGCCCGATTACCCACTCGGCGGGTTCATCGTCATTGTAAAAGAAGAACATATCGAACCAGTGCGTGCCCCAGTCGAACATGTTCGGGCAATTGCCCTCAAAACGCCGCACTTCGCCAATGGCACCAGATTTTGCAATCTCCTTTGCCTTTATAAATTGCCCGGCAAACCGCCTCTGATGACAAAATGTGATGACCACGTCGTTATCCACGCAGGCCTGATATAACGATTTTGCTTCTCCCCAGGTCGGTGCCATGGGCTTTTCTGCGTGAATCGCCTGAATCCCACTGCCCGCCGCATCTACAATCATGTCGTGATGCAATCCGGTCCAGGTACACACGCTGACAAAGTCCAGGTCTTCCTTTTCCAGCATGTCGCGGTAGTCTTCGTAGCCGTTTTCAACACCAAATTCCGCCATGTACGCCGAACGCGGTGCCTCAAACGGATCGGCACACGCTATGATCGCTACGTCGTCTGATGCGGTCCACCCGCGTGCATGCGCTTTTCCACGACCCCCACAACCGATAACACCAGCTTTAAAATTTGCCATTTTCTTTTCTCCTCTATTTATGTTTTCCAAATCGATGTCGCATCCACGACATAGCCCCTCTGGTTATCCACCACGTTTAACAGGGGTTCTCCCGCGCAGAATCGACGCACATTTTCCACAATTAATGCCTTTCTGCGCTTGTCTATTTCGGGCGAAGCACCTGCCACATGTGGCGTCAAAATTACATTTTCCATGGACCACAGGGCGTGATCTTGCGGCAGCGGTTCCTCTTCATATACATCGAGACCCGCACCGCCGATCTGCCCGGATTGCAATGCGCTGGTCAGTGCATGCAATTGGACCACTTTGCCGCGGCCGATATTGATTAGTATTCCCGTATTTTTCATCGCACGAAACATATCCGCATCGAATAACCCTTCGGTCTGTGCTGTATGCGGTACGCAAATTACCACAAAATCGGACTCCGCGACCATATCCGAAAGTTCATCTGGGGCATAAATACGCGCGATAAAATCGGGTTTTCCCTTTGGGGCTGGATCCATTCCCACCACGCGCATGCCAAATACCGGGCCTCGTTCGGCAACAGCCAGACCAATGCCTCCCAAACCGACGACGCCCAATGTCGTTCCCGCAAGGTGGATGACCGGCACGCCTTTTTCCCATTTGCTCTGGGACTGATTGCGAATATAGTGATGCAATCCGCGCGCAAATGCCATGACCATTGAAAATACATGATCGGCGATTACATCGCTGTATATCCCACGGATATTCGTCACTGTCAAATCGCTTTTTCGCAGTTCTGGAAAGTAATAGCCATCCAGCCCGGCACTCGTCGCCTGTACCCACCGCAGTTTTTTAGCTGCTTTCAAAATCTGCGGCGTCATTCCTCCAAAATACGCATCTGCATCACCAATTTCCGACAGGATGTCTTCTTCGGACTTCACCACGACTGTTTCCACACCCAGGTCGTGGATCTGCTGCATGTATTCATCTTCCAACGCCCGCTGCAATACCATTTTTATCGCCATTTTACAACCTCCAAGCGAATCAACGAATAGACGAATAGACGAATCCCGCCCAGCAACCCCACGGACGGGCGAGAGGCACTATCTCTACATTGTTCTCTGCACTGTTTTAAGACTGCCAGGGGATACTGCCGTTTTGCTGCATTTCCGTCTGCAACAACTCACCCATTTCCCGAAATGCGCCTGTTTTTGCCTGATCCGATGTTTCTTGAGGGTCATTGCCCAGATCATAGAGTTCCAGTGGTTCAAAAGGACTGTTGTGCAACAATTTGATGTTGCCGCGTCGAACAGCGTGCTGGTTTAGTCCGAGGAATGAGGGACCCCCGTCTTTTCGCACCCAGTACATCACGCGATCAGAAAAATTCTGCGTTTCTCCTCTCAGCGTTGGCAAAATAGACAGTCCTTCGATTTCATGGTTGACCGATACACCTGCTATTTCGCAGGCTGTGGGGAATAGGTCCATCAGCATGGCAACGTTATCACATACCTGGCCTTTCTCAATTCCATCTGCCCACATTGCACAGGTGGGTACCCGAATGCCGCCTTCATACATCTGTCCCTTTCCGCCTTTTAAATCACCGTTGGTTGCGCCCACATTTAGCTGTCCGCCATTGTCCGATGTGTAAATCACGAGAGTATTGGAGAGTTGTCCGGTTTGCTCAAGCGCGTCCAGGACCCGACCAATGCCCGCATCCATGTGCTCGACCAGTGCGATGTATTTCACCCGTTCGGGCGAGGCATCAGGCTCGCGCTGGCGCACCCGGTCGATCCAATCTTCTGGCGGTTGAATGGGCGTGTGTGGCGCATTATAAGCCAGATAGAGGAAGAACGGTTGTGACGAATGCGCGTGTCCGTGAATTACCTCGGTCGCCCATTCTGTAAATAGATCCGTTGCGTGTCCCCGCGGGTCAATCACCTCGAGGTCTTTCTGCATGTAATTCTGGTCGTGTCGCAAATGCGTGTAATAATCGTCCATCATGTCGCCCAGAAAACCGTGGAAATGATCAAATCCACGCTTGCACGGATGGTTCTCTGGCTCGAGGCCCAGGTGCCATTTTCCAATAATGGATGTGTGATAGTCTTTTTGTTTGAGCATTGATGGCAGTGTTATGGCATCGCGACTGAAATATCCCCAATTACTCTCGGGGTAAGTGCGAATCACGCCCGGCACGCCAACTCGATCCGGATATCGCCCGGTCATCAGTGCTGCGCGACTGGGGGAACATACGGATGAATTTGCGTAGAACTGCGTCAGGCGAATGCCGTTTTCAGCAATGCGGTCGATATTTGGCGTTTGAATATGCGGTCCTTGATGTGCCGAGATATCGCCGTAACCGTGATCATCGCCCAGGATTATCAGGATATTTGGCAAATGCGCCATGTATCATCTCCTTTAATAAAATTACATGTGTCGCAGCATTCGCCGCACGAGTTCGCGTTTTTCTGCGGGGTCTTTTGCCCAGCAGATTTCCTCAAATTGATCTTCAAATGTTCCGGGATTTTCGATTGTTCGATCCCGACTCAATTTTTGCAACTGCTCAATTTCACGAGGATCGAGTCTGTGGGACATGCGGTTTAGTGCAAATTTGAATCGTTTCGGATTCCGCAAAAAATAAGTGCCCAGATCCCGGAGCATGTCGCCGTATTTCAAGCTTTGCTCCGCAACAGTTTCCGCGAGTTTATCATTTTGCATGGCCGAACTCCTTTTATTATTCATTCGCGCGTTTTCCAATTGTATCCGCGAGGTGGTCCATCAGATCGTCGAGTGCCTGCCGCGATGCGCGATCGCGAAATGCTTTGAGCGCCGGATCGTTTGTTTCCACCATCCATTCTTCGAGCGCGTTTCTCAGAGCCTGAATTTCATCGGCGTAGTTAGGGTCGTCAATCAGGTTGTTCAGTGCATTGGGGTCGTTCTCAAAATCGTAAAATTCTTCGAGTACGCGATAGCTGAACAAATGGTTTCGCGCAGCCAATTCCGGGTCGTTGGCTTCTGCTTCTTTCATCGCCTGCCAGGACCGACCATTCTGGGATTCATTTCGAAATTCCCGTTCGCCATCGGACCAGGGGTTGAAGATATAGCCGAATCGCGTGTTTTGCACACATCGCATCGGGTAATTGCGCCACCCCGAGGTCTGGTGAAATTGCGTGAACACACGCTCGCAGCCATCCTGTTTTTCACCCCGTAATACCGGCAAACGCGATTTGCCATTGACGCCGTCCGGGATATCTACACCAATCGCATCCAGTACTGTGGGCAAATAATCTACCCCGGAAATAAAATGCTCGGTATCCACGCGCCCGGCTTGAATGACCGCGGGCCACCGCGCCAAAAAGGGTGTGCGCGTGCTGTTTAGATAACAATTTGTTTTTGCAAAGGGAAATGCCATGCCATTATCGGATAAAAACATCACGAGGGTGTTCTCCGCCACGCCCGCTTCGTCCAGCACGTCGAGCAATCGGCCCACAGTGTCATCACAGCGGCGAACAGAGTTGTAATACTCGGCAATTTCCAGACGCACTTCTGGGATATCGGGTAAAAATTCGGGAATGACCACTTCTTCTGGGTCAAATGTGCGCGAGGGTGGCACCGCTGGTGGATCGAGTTCGCTGTACCATTCGGGCTTGTCATTACCGTAGAACGGACGGTGCGGATCGTGGGAATTTGCCATGAGGAAAAATGGGTGGTCGCCATCTACGGCAGATTGAACAAAGTTTTTGGTATGTTGATAATACGCATCGGGATTTCGCCCCTGCCCCAAATCGATCTGATCATACGCCATGTCCCATTGAAATGCCGCGTATGGTGTCGAGTGTGTCACTTTGCCCAAAATGCCCACGTCATAGCCTTCACCGCGCAAGATGTCGGGTAGAATGGGTACTTCTTCGTGTCGCAAATGGTAGAAGCCCTCGCCGCCGCTGAGATGCGGATATCGCCCGGTCATCAATGCCGAGCGGCTCGGTTGGCATACTGCTATCGTCACATGTCCGTGGTTAAACCGCAGTCCTCCCGCGGCCAATCGGTCAATATTTGGGGTCGTCCCCGCTGTTGGGCAACCAAATGCCCCCACAGCATCCCAGTTCATGTCATCTGCTGTTATCAGCATGAAATTTGGTCTGTTCATATTGCTCCTTTCCTCTACTCTTCCCCATCGTAATATTCCACCTCGGTCAGGCGGCCCAATTTGCCCGGTGGGCGGATCGCCCATTTATCTGAGTCCGGATAATAGACCGGGTCACTCACGGGGTTATCGGCAATGACATAATAAATCAAATCCTCTGTCTCACTTGTGTTGCGAATCTGATGCGCGGTGCCGGGCGGCTGAACGAATGCGTCGCCTGCTCCCACCTCAAATGTATGATCATTACGGCGCACGGTGCCCTGGCCGTGGAGCACGATATAAAATTCCCACTGGACCTGGTGCGCGTGGCACGGAAAATTTGTCTTTTCCGGCGGCAATCGCACCCATTCGACTTCAAATGGTTGTCCTTTGGTCTCCAATGCTCCGGAAATATCCTTTCTATGCAAACCGTATTTGCCCGTGCGCGATAGGCGCGATGTTTCCTCTATTTCCGATTCGTTGATTTTTTCTATCACTGTGATCTTCCTCAAAATAGTTGTTCACTGGGCGTTCCATCCGCCATCTACATATAGCGATGCTCCCGTCATAAAGCTGGATGCATCGCTCGCCAAAAACAACGCTGCGCCGCGAATTTCGTGCAACTCTGCCCAGCGATTTAATGCCGTCAATTCCAATAACGATTTTACCTTCTCGGGCGTCTTTAGAAGCGGTACATTGATCTCGGTCAAAAAGGGTCCGGGACACAGGGCATTGCACCGCACATTGGACTCGGCCCACTCCAGAGCCATCGTTTTTGTCATGCCGATTAATCCCGCTTTTGACGAACAATAGGCCGAGCGCTCTCTTAACCCGACGCCGCTTAATGCCGACGCGATGTTCACCACTGAACCCGATCCCTGGGGCTTCATAACCCGGGCAGCCGCACGGCAACACAACCATACGCCAGTTAGATTGATGTCGATTACTTGCTTAAACTCGTCGAGGGGAAACTCCTCTACGGGATGCCGAATATTAATCCCCGCGCTGTTGATCAACACGTCCAGCTTGCCGTATTTCTCGATGACGGTATCAAATACCCGATCCACGTCTTTTTCACGGGTTACATCTCCAGCGAGACCGAGACTCTCTTGCCGTGTTTCTTCTGCGATCTCTGCGGCCACGCGGTCACAATCTGCCTGCGTCCGCGAGCAAATGACGGTTTTTGCACCGGCCTGCGCCAATCCCATCGCCATTGATGCGCCCAATCCTTTGGATCCCCCGGTGATTAACGCGACCTTTCCATCCAATCGAAATAAATCCATTACATATATTTCTGACATGTTTTCTCCAGTGGTCATCTATGGTCTCAATGTAACCTTTACGGACTGAGTTCCATCTGCGACGAGGTCCATACCCTTGTGAAAATCCTCAAGTGGCAATTGATGGGTTACGATCTGGTCCATTGGGAGGCGTCCCTGTTCCAGCATTCGAATGGCAATGGGATAACAATGCGGACTCAGATGGGCGCCGTGAATATTGAGTTCTTTTGTATCGCCAATAATCGTCCAATCCGTTGTCACGGGTTCGCGCATTACGCTGAATTCGACAAATGTGCCGAGTTTGCAAATCATGAGCAGTCCCTGTTCCACTGCCGAGGGATGCCCGGTCGCCTCGATGTACACATCGCAACCATAACCTTCTGTCAATTTATGGACTTCGTCAACCACATCCACCGAATTTGGATTCAGCCCCAGATCCGCCCCACACGCTCTGGCTATTTCCAGCCGTTTATCACTTAGGTCTAAGGCAATTAGCAATGCGGGATTCTTCATTCGCGCGGCAGCGACCATACCCAGGCCCAGCGGTCCCGCGCCAGCAATGACGACTGTGTGGTTTAACTGGATATTGCCGCGTTCGACCGCGTGAATCGCACAGGCGAGGGGTTCTACATACGCCGCATGCGCGGCGGGTATGGATTTTGGCACGCGATAATTCAGGGCTTTAGCAGGCAACCTGCAATATTCGGCCATTGCGCCAAAGGTCGCCTGGCGAAAGCCGTAAATATCGTGTACCATGCACATCCAGTATTGCCCGCGCAAGCAATAACGACACGCGCCGCACGGCACGATTTGCTCCGATACGGCGAGGTCGCCAATCGCCAACCCGTATTTGTCACCCGCACCGTCGCCGAGTGCAACGACCTCTCCCACAAATTCGTGCCCGGGAATAATTGGTGCCTGGCAATAGCCCTCGCGGTGGGAATCGCCCCAGAACATGGGTGCTCCCAGATAGCACTTTAAATCGCTTGCACATATACCGACCGATTGCACGCGAAGTAGAACCTCTCCCGCCTCTATCTGGGGTACTACGTATTCTTCCAGGCGATAATCTTCGGGCGCGCGGCACATGACTACGGGCATTGTTTTTGGCAGATCACCCATATCAAATCCTTTTCTTGACAAGAGAAAGTCCTTAGGATACACTTTAGCAGTTTGATAGTATAAAGAAAAACGAAAATATTTTCATCTTTAACCTTATGAGGTAAAAGTGGCAATTGGTATTGGCTTGATTGGCATGGGTGTTGTGGGCGGCGGTGTGGCCCGCATCCTTCGAGATCGGGAACGCGAATTCAAAGACGTTCGGGGTCTCGATCTCGATATTCGCAAGGTTGCTGTGCGCGATTTGTCCAAATCTCGCGCAATTGATTTGATTCCCGATTGTTTTACGACCAATCCTATGGATGTGGTCTCGGATCCGACAATTCAGATTGTGGTCGAGGTGATGGGCGGTGTTGATGCGGCTTATGATCTCGTTCTCGCGGCGCTTCAAAATGGGAAAGATGTTGTTACGGCGAACAAAGCTCTTCTTGCCGAACGCGGCGACAGCCTGTTTGAGGCTGCGGTAAAAAATAATGCAGGACTTGGCTTTGAAGCCAGTGTATGTGGTGGTATTCCCATTATCCAGACACTCAGCCAGGGTCTGGTGGCGAATAATATTCAATCGCTTTACGGCATCCTCAACGGCACGACGAACTACATCCTCACCCGTATGACAGAAGCCGGAGAGGATTTTGGTCCCATGCTCAAAGAAGCACAGGACAAAGGGTTTGCTGAAGCCGATCCCACCATGGATATCGACGGCACGGATGCAGCTCAAAAGCTCGCGCTTCTCTGTCGCCTCGCCTTCCGCCAGCGCGTCTCGTCTGGCGATATTCTCAAAGAGGGCATCTCTCACATTACCGCATTGGATATCGATTTTGCCCGCGAACTCGGTTATACCATCAAATTGCTCGGCATAGCCCGCGTGGTGGGAAATCGCATTGAGGTGCGCGTGCATCCCGCCTTTGTGCCTCACGATGCACTCCTGGCCGATATTCGCAATGAATTTAACGCTGTGGAAATTGTCGGCAGTGCGGTTGACGCCCAGGTCTTTTACGGCAAAGGCGCCGGTGAATTGCCCACAGCCAGCGCGGTGGTCGCCGATCTGGTCGCCATTGCCGAACGGCGCAAAGCCGGTCTTGGTCCCGCGGGAGCACCACTTGCTCCGCTACCCGAGGCGGACCTCGTTCCCACCGGCGATATTCAGACTGGCAGCTATTGTCGGCTTACCGTTTACGACAAACCCGGGGTTCTGGCACAGGTTGCAGCGCTCTTTGCCGGTGAAGATATCAGCATAGAAACGGTCATCCAGCACGGGCGCTCGGAAACAGAAGGTGGCACGGTTCCCCTGATCATGATCACGCACGATGCTCCCGAATCCGCGATGCAACGCGCCATCGTGCGCATCGGGAATTTGTCCGCTGTGACAGAAAAACCGCAGATTATTCGGATTTTGCATCCGTGAGGGGATGTGAAAACAAAAAAGCGGCAGAGAATTTTCTCTGCCGCTTCGGATCAAAAGATTGTGTTGTTCACTTCCATCCTGTTCGCTTTTGTACCTCGCGCCATAATGCCTTCATCGTTCCGTTTTCCTCAGCCGTGTTCTCATCTCCAGTTTCACTTACTTCTTCAGATGTTGCATCCATCGCGGTTTCGCCTTCTTCTTCCTCGTCTTGATTGATCACCTGTGCCACATCAATTACCTGATCGCCGTCATCCGGATTGATCAATCGGACGCCTTGTGCATTGCGCCCAATCACGCTCACGTCCGCTACTTTCTGTCGGATCAAGATGCCGTTCTGCGTCACAATCACCATATCGTCGCGGCTGTCTTCCATCACGCCCATCATTGATACCACAGGACCATTGCGATCTGTGGTCTTGATGTTGATCACGCCTTTTACACCCCGATTTGTCAGGCGATAATCCGAAACCGGTGTGCGCTTGCCATATCCATTGGCACATACCGTCAATAAATGAGACTGCTCTAACTCTTCAGGTCTAACGACGACCATGCCTACCACGACATCATCGCCTTGCAAGGACACGCCGCGCACACCCTGTGAGTTGCGCCCCATAGCCCGCACTTTGTTTTCGTCAAAGTACACAGCTTGTCCGTTCTTTGTGGCAATGATAACCTGGTCGTCACCCCCTGTAACCGCGGCTTTGATTAGCTGATCGTCTTCCCGGACATTCATTGCAATAATGCCACCCTTGCGCGGGCGACTATAAGCCGATAGCGCGGTCTTTTTTGTTAGCCCCTTTCGGGTTATAGACAGCAGATAGCGATCTTCATCAAATTCGCGCACTGGCACGACTTCGGCGACCTTATGCCCAAAGGGGATATCCACGACATTGACAATGGGCCGACCGCGCGCTTGACGCGTACCCCGCGGAATTTCATGCACTTTTAGCCACACACAGTGCCCGCGGTCTGTCAATACGAGGATATAACTGTGCGTGGAAGCCACGAACAAGCTTTCTACAAAATCTTCATCTTTTGTTCGCATACCCGTGATTCCGCGTCCGCCCCGGTTTTGTGCGCGATAGGTGGATACTGGAATGCGTTTGATGTATCCATTGTGAGAAATTGTAATGACCATATCCTCTTCGTGGATCAAATCTTCAATACTGAACTCAGAGGCCGCGAACACGATTTCTGACCGCCGATCGTCGCCGTATTTTTCGCGCATCACACCCAATTCGTCTTTGACTATTTGCATGCGCGATTCTCGGTTGTCCAGAATAGAGCGCAATCGTTCAATCTCCTGCACCAGGTCGGAGTATTCGTCTTCTATCTTTTGTTGCTCCATGTTGGTCAATCGCTGCAATGTCATGGACAGAATGGCCTGTACCTGGCGTTCAGACAATTGGTGTTGTTCTTCGGTCGATTGGAGTTGTCCTCTAGACAATTTGAGTTGTGTCAACGCACGCCGCGCTTCGTTGGTATCTTTTGACCCGCGGATAATGCGGATTACTTCGTCGATGTTGTCCTGGGCGAGTATTAATCCTTCCAGGATATGTGCGCGGTCTTCAGCGACTCGCAGTTCGTATTCTGTGCGTCGCTTTACGACATCGTGGCGGTGGTCGATATAGCACTGTAACATGTGTTTCAAGGTCACTTGTTGCGGCCGGCCGTTGACCAGCGCAACCATATTGGCCGCAAATGTCGATTCCAATTGGGTATTTTTGTAGAGTTGGTTCAAGATCACGTCCCCGACCACATCGCGTTTGAGTTCCACCACGATGCGCAGTCCATCGCGGTCGGATTCATCCTGAATATTTGAAATCCCTTCAATGCGTTTTTCGCGCACCAGATCCGCCATTTTTTCCAATAGCGTTGTCTTGTTCACCATATAGGGGATTTCTGTGATGATAATGGTTTCTCGACCAGTTTTGTCTTCTTCTATATCGGCTTTTGCCCGGATCCGCAGATGTCCGCGTCCCGTCTGATAGGCGTCTAAAACGCCACCTATACCATAAATGATGCCACCGGTTGGAAAGTCGGGTGCTTTGATATATTCCATCAATTCAGCGATATTCAATTCGGGATTATCGATCAATGCGACAAGGCCATCGGCGACCTCCTGCAAATTGTGCGGTGGGATTGCCGTCGCCATTGTCGTGGCAATTCCCACAGCACCGTTGCAAACCATGTTTGGAAACGCAGAAGGCAATACTTTGGGTTCTTCCAGGCGCTCGTCGTAGTTGGGGCGATAATCAACGGTCTCTTTCTCGAGATCGTTCAACATTTCTTGCCCCGGTCCGGCCATACGCGCTTCTGTGTAGCGCATTGCAGCGGGTGGATACCCGTCGATGGAGCCAAAATTACCCTGTCCATCTACAAGTGGATAACGCAATTTAAAATCCTGCGCCAGATGCACCAGCGTTGGATAGACAATGTCTTCACCGTGCGGATGATAATTGCCCGAGGCATGACCGGCAATATGAGCGCATTTTCGATGCTGTCGGTTTGCGCCCAGGCCGAGGTCATTCATCGCCACCAAAATGCGTCTTTGCGATGGCTTCATCCCATCGCGCACATCCGGCAATGCGCGATTGACCAGTGTGCTCATCGAATAATCGAGCATGGACTTCTTCAACTCATCGCCAATTTCAACAGGGATCACCCGCGATCGTTCTATCATCATTGTCTCATCGTCTCCTTTTTAAGGTCCCGACACATCCAATTCCGCTTCCAGTGCGTGTTCTTCGACGTACTTTCGCCTGGGCGCAACGTCATCACCCATAAACATTGAAAATGCGTGCTCGGCTTCCATCGTATCTTCTTCTGTAACGATTAACACCGTGCGCGTTTCGGGATTCATGGTGGTTTCCCACAATTGTTCGGGGTTCATTTCCCCCAAACCTTTGTAGCGCTGAACCGTCACGCCTCTTCCCTCTTCGCCCAATTCTTCCAATATTCGGTCTCGCTCGGCATCGTCATAGGCATAGCGTTCTGTGCGCCCTTTTTTGACCAGATATAAGGGCGGTTGTGCGATGTACACGCGTCCATCCAAAATCATCGGACGCATATAGCGAAAGAAAAACGTGAGCAACAAAGAGCGAATATGCGAGCCATCCACATCGGCATCTGCCATGATGATAATTTTACCGTAGCGCAGTTTTTCCACGTCGAAGTCTTCCCCAACACCTGCACCGAGTCCCAAAATAACGGGTTGCAACTTGTCGTTGCCCAATACCCGGTCCAGCCGCGTTTTTTCCACATTTAGCAACTTGCCCCACATCGGTAATATCGCCTGAAATGCGCGATTGCGTCCCTGCGCTGCCGAACCGCCGGCCGAGTCACCTTCCACGAGAAAAATTTCTGTTTCTTCTTTGTTTTTCGAAGAACAATCCAATAACTTACCGGGCAGGCCACCGCCTTCGAGTACGCCTTTGCGGCGCACGAGTTCGCGTGCTTTGCGCGCAGCTTCTCGCGCCCGAGCCGCATCAACGGCTTTTTGCAAAATCCTTTTTACCATATTGGGATTTTCTTCAAAGCACTCGCCCAGTTTTTCTCCCACCAGCGATTCAACAATGCCGCGCACTTCGCTGTTGCCCAGTTTCCTTTTGGTCTGACCTTCAAACTGCGGTTCGGGCACTTTCACACTGACCACAGCGGTGAGTCCTTCACGGGTATCTTCGCCTGAAAGCGCAAATTTTTCATTTTTAAACACATTGTTTTTGTTGCCATAAGTATTTAATGTCCGCGTAAGTGCTGTTCTGAATCCGGTTTCGTGTGTTCCTCCTTCGAGCGTGTGGATGTTGTTGACGTAGCTCAAAATATTTTGCTGGTAGGAATCGTTGTACTGAAATGCCACTTCGGTAACCACGCCGTCGCGTTCACCTTCAAAATGCACGGGTTCATGGAGTGCTGAACGCCCCTCATCCATATATTCCACAAAGGCTTGCAGGCCGCCGTCATAGTGAAAAATTTCTTCATAATCGTCGCGCAGATCTTTTAACGCGATGGTGAGTCCGCGGTTCAAAAATGCCAGTTCGCGCAAGCGATGCGCCACAATTTCCTGGCTGTATTCAACGGTTTCGAAAATTTCATCGTCTGGCTTAAATGTGGTCTTGGTCCCAGTGTTTGATCCCGCACCAATATCCTCTACTTCTGTAACGGGTACACCGCGTTCATAACGCTGTGAATACACCCGCCCTTCAGGGTCAATGAGTTTGGAACACACTTCAACTTCACACCATTTTGACAGGCCATTCATCACAGAGACCCCCACGCCGTGGAGGCCTCCCGAAACCGCGTAATTTTTTTTGTCAAATTTGCCCCCCGCATGCAGCACAGTCATGACGACTTCCAGGGCAGAACGGTTTTCTTCTGGATGTTGATCCACGGGAATACCACGGCCATTGTCCGTTACTGTAACTGATCCATTTTCATTGAGAAAAACTTCGATGCGGTCGCAATGCCCCCCCATGGCTTCGTCAATGCTGTTGTCAACGACTTCCCAGATCAAATGGTGCAGACCATTAACACCAGTATCGCCAATGTACATTGCCGGGCGTTTTTGCACTGCTTCAAGCCCCTTGAGAACTTGAATATCATCAGCGGTATAACCATTTTCAACTGCATCTGCCATATATGACTCCTGTGTGAGCGAATAGACGAATCAGCGAATAGACGAATCCCGCCCCGCCACCCAACTGCTATCGTTGATGAACTGGCCTGGGAACTGGCGCAGTTGTACATCACTCGTTGTGTACCATGAATTTTTGGGACATTTACCTATTGTAACCGAATTTTTTTTACCACATCACCGCCAACTTCGCGGTTCAAATTTTGACGTATTGTCTCGCATTGAAAGGTCAACCAATGCCGCCATGTGGGATTTTGTACTGAGACAGATAACTGCCCCCATCGAAAGCTGTTAACTTGCGTTACAGCCGCAATATCTTCACCCACAATTTCTTCCCACAATGACAACACGCGCTGTTCTCTCAATTTTTCCGCAAGTCCCAGGCTATCTACCACCTGGCGAATGGCATCACCTGCGGAAACCGGGTCAGATGTTGGACCACTCCGATACCTGTAAACACCGCTCTTGCGTCTGTCTGTCTCGGCATCCATAGTATTGTTCACAATTTCAACAGCCGAAATTCGTGTTTTTCAAAATCCAGATCTGGATCTCGAGCTGAGGTTACGACCACTTGCCCAAAATCGGGAATCAGGTTCAATACGGCGTTTGCCCGTTTGGGATCGAGTTCTGAAAACACATCGTCCATCAGCAAGACAGGGCGCCACCCGGTCTGTTGCTCTAAAAATGTGGCTTCGGCCAGTTTCCAGGAGAGCAGAACGGTTTTCAGTTGGCCCTGGGACGCGAATTGATGTACAGCTTTGTCGTCAAGTGTAAAAATCAGATTGTCGCGGTGTGGTCCCGTAAGTGTATATCGCAGTTCGACTTCCTGTGGCAACCGAGTCGTCAGCGCTTCGAAGAGTATTTCCCTACCCTGATCGCGCGTTTCCAGGGATATGGGACTGCGGTAATTCGCTTTCATTTTTTCTGCTGTGGGCGCGATGGTCCGATAGTATTCAGATAGAAGATGTTGTATATCATTCAGCGCTTCGAGACGGCGAGATATTATGCGAGCACCTAAATTGGATAATTGCTCATTCCACGGTTCAACTTGTTCGGGATGTGATAAAAGTGCTGAACGGCGGTCTTTTAACAACCGATTGCGCTGTGCCAACACGCGCTGATACCCTTCCAAATCAGACAAATAGGACGCGCTTGATTGCGAAACGAGAATATCTAAAATGCGGCGGCGCTGAGCCGGTTCGCGCAATACGAGATCTACATCTTCGGGAGAAAATAAAACAGCGTTGAATGCGCCAATGAGGTCCGAAAGGCGGGGAAGAGAGGTCTCTGCAACAGAGGCTTGTTTTTTGCCAACAAGGGGATCGTAGGCAATGCGAATGGGGAAGGAACGATCTTCGCGCTCAATCTGGGCTTCGATCACAAAATAGTTAGCACCCCACCTGAGCACATCCCGATCTCTGGCACCACGACCCGATTTGGCCAGTGCCAAAAAATACAACGCTTCTAAAACATTTGATTTGCCGCGGGCATTATCTGCCCAAATTGCCGTTTTTGCCTGATCAAATGTAAATTCAGCATGCTCAAAGTTTCGAAAATTGGTGAGTTTAAGTGAGGAGACATACATCAGTCATTGAGTCGCAAGGGCATAAGGAGACATAGATAGTCTTCGCCTTCGAGTTGTTCACCAGGCCTGATGATTCCCGCGGCAACAGCACTGTCGAGTTCAAAGAGGATTTCGTCACAGTTAATGCGCCGGAGCACGTCTTGTAGATAGCCGGAATTATATCCAATAGTCATTTCATCTTCATCGTATTCAACGCCCACAGATTCGCGTGCTTCGCCTCCTATTTCCTGGCTGGTCGCTGATAATGCGAGTTCATCCTTTTTGAGTTCGAGCCGCAATTGATGGGTCTGAGCACTTGCCAGAATGGAGACGCGCCGCACCGCAGGCAGCAATTGGCTGTTCGAAACGCGAAGGCGCTTACCGTTGTTTTGGGGAATCACCTGTTCGTAATCGACATAGGGACCTTCAATTAGTCGAGAGAAGATCTGGATGGCGTCTTCGTCGCCCAATGAAAAAAGTACATGGCTTTGCCCGAGTTGTACTTTTTGAAGATCTGATCCTCCCCCCATGAGTTTAACCACCTGATTCAAAGCATGAGGGGGAACAATGGCCTCTCTGTTGTTATCGGGTAACCCATCCTGAATCCGCGAATATTTGACCAGACGGTGACCATCTGTTGCCACCATGGTCATGCGTCCATTGCCAACCTGCCAGAGCACCCCTGTGAGTACCGGGCGGGTTTCATCGCGAGACACGGCAAAGATCGTCTTAGAAATCATTTCGCTGAGGACATTGCTATCAGCCGAAGAATCCTGAGCATCCTCATCTTCATCGGATAAAAACGCGATCTCGGGACCATCGATCTCCGTAGGCAAGTCGGGAAAATCGTCAGATGGCACCGACATCAAGGCATAAGTTCCTTCGGCACCACTTTGACGCTGGAGCGTTACACGACCTTCTTCGGCAGTGAGGGATAGGGATTCTTCGGGCAACTCGCGCACAATTTCTGAGAATTTGCGCGCTGGCACCGTTGTTGCCCCGGCGTCTTCGATGGTGGCCGAAAGTTTGCATGTTATTGATATATCGAGATCTGTGGCGCTCAAACACACATCACTACCATTGTTTGCATCAATCAGGATGTTGGACAATACAGGCAATGCGGTTTTAGAGGGCACGATATCGATCACAGCCTGGATACCTTTGAGGAGTTCCTCTTTTTCTATTGATACTTTCATGAATACGTCTCTCCCAAGCGCGTGAAGCCCTTTGTAAATGATTTTTTGAGGTGTTGTATAGCGCGTTTTTTTGAGGTCAAAAATGATTGATTTTTTGTTCAATTACAGACATTATAATTTACTGAATTTTAACGATTTTGTCAACCTTGCTTTTTGTCCGAAAACCCTCTGTGTCCCAAAGAGTTGTCAGGAAAAAAAAGAACAACTTAAATGGTTAAAAATTCACGTCTTGCCGTCAGCCACAAGCCCTTTGCAAAAATCGTTTCGCCGGTGAATTTCGCCCAGTGTCTGGCATAGGTGTTCACCTGGTCGGCTGTTTGTTCACACAGTGCCTGTACATCGTCATCGGTTTTGACCGTATTGGTTTTGTAATCGACAATTTTCCATCCTCCGGGCAGGCGATAGACCAGGTCGATGACGCCGCGGATAATTTCGCTGGTGTTGTTCTCCGCTTGCGATACCGCGAAGGGGACTTCGGTATATACGGTTTCTGAAGCCTGTATTTCCGCCCATATCTCCGAGTTGCGAAAGTGCTGCAATGCGTCCAATGCGTGTGGTAGAAACCCGGCGTCTGCACCTGCATTATTCAGCAGATGCGCGACATAAGGTGTGGGATCAGCGGGCAATCGCATGTTGATGGCGTCGTCGAATATCCGGTGGATTACGGTGCCATACGCAGCGCCTTTGCCTGCTGCTGATCGCCCTTCGTCCGTATATGTGACGTCCGCCCGGTCATCTGTTACCTGCGCGACTTTAAACGATTCTTTTTTCACAGTTTGCCAGAATTGGTCTCTTTGTTTTCGTTCCATTTCTACAGACAGTGTTTTGGTTGATGGGGTTTCTGGGGTGGGTTGCGGTGAATGGTCGCCGTGCGCCAGTTCGGACACGTTTTTTAGATGGGGATAGAGCGGCGACCACGGTCCATGGTCGGGTTTTTCCTCGTAGGTGGATACTACGAGCAAGTTTTCTGCGCGCGTTGCTGCTACGTAGAGCAATCGCAGTTCTTCGCCTTGCAAAAATCGCGTTTCTTCAGCTTGGGCATCTTCCCAACCCGCAGGCTCGGCGACAACCTCGCGTTGATACGGTCCGCGGGGTTTTGTAATGGGCAATGCCAAAAAGGGTTCGTCGCTGGTACGGGATACGTGAAATTCGGGACCATAGCGCGTGTAACTCGTGTCATAGGGGTCGGCGAGGAAGACGATTTTGCCCTGTAATCCCTTGGCCTGATGCAGGTTCATCAATCGCACGACGTTTTCCTGTGCGGAGGGGATGGTCATTTGTTCAATTTTGTAGTCTCTGTCGTCAATGAGGGCGCGCAGTTCGGTCACCACCTGCCCCCAATGCATTCCCTGTGCGCTCCATTCGCGGATGAGAGATAATATGCGGATGAGATTGCCAGCGTGTGTTTCTCCCATGGGCAGGGTGCGCACAAAAGGCAGGAGGCCGAGTCTTTCTACACAGCGCGCTATGGCAGTATCTGGCGATAGGGAGTATAACCATTCCAACGCTTTTTTGAGATGGTCATAAGCCTGCTCGAATGTTCGGCGCAATTCTCGATCCATTCCTTTGGGTAAATCGCGTGTCCAGTTGAAATCACCACCTGCTTTTTTGAATGCATAGAGGGCATCATCTCCCAGGCCGACGAGATCCCCCCGCAAATAGGCGAGTAGTGGTAGCGGATTGTCGGGCATATAAACGGTTTCCAAAAAATCTGTGAGCGTATGCAATACGTCTGCTTCACCCAGGCGATTGCCTCCCGTGATTTCAAAGGGAATGCTGCGTTCCTCCAGTGCCTGGGCGTAATGGGACAAATAGCCAGAGGTGCGCGTTAAGATGAGAAAGTCGCCCGGCGATGCGTTGGCGGCTTCTCCATTAATTTCCGTTTTGCCTTCTATGGCTGTTGCGATGAAGTTTGCAATCCGCGCGGCGTCTTCCTCTGCGATCTGGCTTCGGCTGTTGCGATAGACTTTGTCGATTGAAATTCGGCGGACTGCATCTGTTTCATCATCGGATCTGTATTTGAATAGCGGAGCAAATTCGGCTTGATAGGGTTTTTCATGCGCGGTGAACAGGGGTTCAAATGCCGCGTTGATCCAATCGCAGAGGCGACCCAGTGAGCGAAAGTTCGTGTTCAGGTTGACGATATCGCCATTGGTATTGTCAATGCGGTTGCGGACGAGGTCGAAGGTTTCGACATCCGCGCGGCGAAAGCGATAGATCGATTGTTTGCCGTCGCCTACTAAAAATAAGCTGCCCGGGCGGGGTGTAAGTTTGCGCCAATCGGTTTCTTGCAGGTTTTCGCCGGTTAAATACAGCAATATTTCGGCCTGGATGGGATCGGTATCCTGAAATTCATCTACGAATAGGCAGTGATAGCGATCCTGAAAGTGGCGGCGCACTTCGGGGTGGTCGCGCAGTAATCGCGCGGCGAGTTCGAGGAGGTCTTGAAATGTAAGGCGTCCGGTTTCGCGGCGGGTTTTGGCGTATTCTGCAACTGCGTCATCGACAAAGGGGGCAGCGAACCGGTAGATGTATTGCCGCCATCTGGTGAGGGTGGGGTCGAGTATTTCGGTTTGAAGTTCGGGTAATAAGGTGTCTCGCAAGTGTTTTGCAAAATCCTGGTTGGGCGCCCAGCTTTTGAGGGTGACACCGAGGTTTCCGGAAAGTATGTGCAAGAGGGCGATGCGATCCGCGTCGGACTGAATCCCCCGGTTCGACAGGAATAATCGCGCGCGCATCAAAGCCGTCTGGCAGGCATCGCGTCTGCCGGGGAGTGGATCGGGGATAAAGGCTCCTGTGTGTTGCAGAAAGGCTTCAAGTTGTGAAACTGCGGTCGATAAATCGGGTTTTTGTACTGGTTCGCTTACGAGCGGTACATCGCTGAACTGGTAGCGTCTTTGAAAAAATCCATACAGGTCTTCCGGGCGCAGACCCAGTTCTTCAAATTTGACGAGTTGCGGGTCTTCGGATAGAAAACTCTGCTGGACAAATTGATCCCACGCTTCGCGGCGCATGACGGCTTCTTCGCGTTCTTCGACTTCTGAAAAGTCGGGTGGCAGGCTCGCTTCAACGGGTCGTTCTCGCAATAACTGGCCGCAGAATGAGTGTATGGTGCCAATAAAGCATTGATCTACTTTTTCGAGTGCGTTTTGAATGCGGTCCAGGTCCTCACCGTCTGCGTTTTTAGCACGCGATTTTAATTCACTGAAAAATCGCCCGCGCATTTCACCTGCTGCTTTGCGCGTGAAGGTGATGGCGGATAGTTGATCTACGGCTACGACACCTGTTTGCACCGCGTTCACCATCCGCTGCACCAGCGCATAGGTTTTTCCCGCACCAGCTCCTGCGAGTACCATCATATTGCGATCCAGTGCTTCGGCTATTTTATCGCGTGCTTGTTGATCTCGAAGGTTCATATTCCCATCCAGCGATTGAGGCTGTCCAGCAAGAGTGCGAAGTCGGGATCGTCGTCCATTGTTTCACGCGCGTCGGCGAGGGCGTTGGCGTCCAGGCGTTCTTTGCTGCAGACGCGGTTGTAGATGCAGTAGTCGCATTCCTGGGATTTTTGTATGTGAAAAAAGCCACCGTTCTCTACCAGTTCGAGCAAGGGGCGCAACACATTGGCGAGTGTTTCGGGTGCTGGCGGCGTTTCTGAAAGCCTGCGGCCGTGTTCTCTGTCACCGGGAAAGACGTAACCGGATAATTGTACGCGGCCAGGTTCGCGTTGTTGTCTCAAGATCGAATTCAGGGCATAGGCGTACAGTGCCCATTGCAAATGCGTGCCGCGTTTGAGCAGGTCCCGTTCGTCGTATTGTGCCATGGATCCGGTTTTGTAATCCCAAATTACAAAGTTGTCGTCCACGCGATCTACGCGGTCAATACGCCCGCGGATGCGAATCGCGACATCTTCTGCGAGTTCGAGTGTCACAGGGGGTTCGCAATTCAGCCCGCCCGATTCGCCAAATCCGAAGGTCACTTCAAATGCGAGGGGATCGGCGTCTTTTTGATCGGACTCGACGGATAGAAATACCTGCGCGGCTTGCAATAGACGTTTGACGTCGGCGCGATACGCCGCTTCGTGTTCAACGGGATGGGTTTCTTTTTTGGCTTCTATTTCTCGTTCTAAGATTTCACGAATAAGCGTTCCGTGTCGTTCGCGGTCGGGGCGTTCTCCTCGCGCTTTCAGGGTTTGCATGAATTTGTGAAATAAGCTGTGTAATAACGCGCCATAAGACAGGGGATCGAGCCATCGCGTGGGGTCGGTTTCGGTTTTTTCTATGGGTTGTATTTCGAGTACGTAGTTCAAAAAATACCGGTACGGACATCGGGCGAGCATTTCCAGTTTTGAGGGTGAAAAGATGCGGTGCTGTGCGGTAATCGCCAGTTCGGGTGTGGGCTTGCCGAGCCATCCATCATAGGTCGTCAATCCGTCCCATTCGCGATTGCGGCGCGCCTTTTGTCCTGCGACCAGATGGGGAAAGGTCTGATGCACAACGGATTCGTAGTCGGCTGAGGCGTGGTGCGCTATCAGTGCCTCTGCGTCGTCCAGCGCCTGTGTAGATGTTTGGGGCAAAGTGGGTGCAACAGGTATAGGGTTGATGTTCATCTGTTCGGCGGCTTGCTGAAAGAGGGCGGCGGGATAGCGTTCCCGGCTGTCGGATAGGCTTCGATGGCAGGACAATAATGTCACTTTATAAGATGCCATGCCCAATACGCGGATGAGATGCCACACTTGCTCGGCGGGTCGCGTGCGGCGCAGTTCCAGTTCACCGGATACGCCCGAGCGCTCGCCATCTAATAGTATTGGGTCTTCTGTTGCGCCACCGGGGAAGGTGGCTTCGTCCAAGCCTGTGATGTAAATATGTGCGCGATTGGTGTATCCCGCGCGCGAAAGCGGGGCTATTGACAGATGTCCGGATTTGGCTGCTTCGGCTTTAAAAGAGAGGTTGGCGATCAATTCAGATAGACGGTTTGCCAGTCGGCGTACAGGTGCTTTGCGGCGCACGGATTGGGCCATGTGGTGCAGGCGATCCCGGATCGCGGTGAGGACCTCATCTTCGGCGTTTGCAAAGTGCGCGAGAAATTGCAAGCCAGCATTGACCAGCGCACCGAGCGATACACGGGGTCCGCTGGGGATGAGATCGAATAAGCGTTTGAGTTCTTCTTCAACGGCTTCGATTTCCTCAAGGGTTAATCCGCGATGGTCGGTTTCCGAGTTTTCACTGTCTCTATGGCGCAGGTCGGCTTTTATCTGGTTCAGGGCAGTAAAATAACGCCGAGGACCTTCGCCTTCGCCAATATGCGCGTGTTGGAGGACGGTTGCAATTACAGGTGCGCCTTCGGTGGCGATCAGGCCCGCGCGGCACATCATTACGAGTTCGTCAGAGGGGTATCCCACGCCTACCCACCGGTAAAAGTTCACCAGTGCGCGACCGGTTCGGGTTGTCGAAACAGGTATGCCTTCGGCAAATGTGGCGGGCAGCCCATATCGCTGAACCGCATCGCACAACAGGCTCACATAGGGCATTTCTGAGGTGTATGCGATTTCGACGGCATCCAGGGGTATGGTTCCCGATCTTATGTCGCGCAATACGGTGCTGATTTCTGTTTCGGTGCCCAGGGTTTCGCACAGTTGGATTTGAGATTTGTCTCTGGGGTTTAATCTCGATTTAGATATGTTTCCGCCTACTCCGATTTTGCCTGTGTTGGCGGGATAGGGTGCTTTGGGAAAGCGTTTTGCCGCACTGTGTGGCGGAGGCGATACACCCATATTATTTCGCCCGATGCGGCAGATATAACCCTTTGCTTTTTCACTGAGATAGTCGAATGCCAGTTTGGGTAATGGGGTTTCGTCCAGGATGGCATAGTGTGTATTTTGTGGGGGTGATTTTAGATGTTTTAATGCATGTCGATACAATACGGCGTTGTCGTAGAGATTATCTCTTTCAAATGTCGCGCAATACGTCTGGTAAAGTCGCTGCAATACCTGATGCCGCGTGCCTTTCTCAGAAAGCGAGTCCGTTTCCAGTTCCAAACCCGCTGCACGCAGAACGCGCAATGTGCGCAGGAAAGGTCGCGCGAGCGCAGTGGCCTGTTGTGCGAAGTAATCATCATTGACTTCGCGCACGGCCCGGGGGATCATTTCGTCCAGATAGAATAAGTCCGCGTCTTGCGCCATGCGCGAATACCCTTCCGCGATGAGATGGGCACCCGCATCTTTTTCCGCGAGGCTGCGCGGGGTTTCGATTTGTAAGTTTAGCCACGAATATCCCGTTTCCGCAAGTGCGAGTGTCAGGTCGTGCCCTATGGTCATGGTGGGGACGATCAGGACTTTTGCGTCGATTGGATGCGCGTCACAAAATGCTTTCAGTTGTGTGAGGTGGTATTGCATGGAATTATTCCTGATAAATTTGCAATAATTTACGATCGGGCGGGCACAGGGGCGCCGCCCCTACCTACTCATATCGCAATGTCTCAGTGGGATTTGTTCGGGCGGCTTTCCACGCCTGTGTGCTTACGGTTAATAGCGCGATTCCCAATGTCAAGAGGCTTCCGAGGACGAATGGGGTCGCGCCGAGTTCAATCCGATAGGCAAAATGCTGCAACCATCGATCCATTGCCAGATAAATAATCGGATAGGCGATCAGGTTTGCGATTCCGACGAGTATGACAAATTCTCTGCACAGGAGTATAACGAGATTCCAGACGGATGCGCCCATTGTTTTGCGTATGCCTATTTCTTTTGTGCGCTGTTCTGCGGTGAAGGCTGCCAGACCCAGCAGTCCCAGACACGCTACGAAGATCGCGATGACAAATGCCGCGCTGAATATTTGTCCCGTGCGCTGGTCGTCCCGATACCAGCGTTCCAATTGGTCGGACGCAAAGGCGATTTCGGGCGAGCGGGTGGGCAGAAATTCCGTCCAGGTGCGTTGTAGAAATGCCATTGTTTCTGAGAGTTCTTGCGGTCGAACCCGCATGGAGAGGTGACTGAGGCGATACCACGCGGCTGTGATGACCAGTGGTTCGATGGTTTCGTAGAGGGGCCGATAGTGAAAGTCTTTGACTACGCCGATTACATGTCCTTTTCGAACGTGTGAGTTCAGTGTTTTTCCTATGGGGTCTGTCCAGCCAAATACTTTTGCTGCTGTTTCGTTTATGACGAATAATTCGCCGGGTTTGCCGCGTCTTTCCCACGCGCGTTCCGCGTACGTGCGGTCGTAATTTCGCCCGGATAGCAGGGGTATGTCGTAGCAGTCTATAAATGCCTCGTCTGCGCCAAATACCCGCACTTCAACGCCCCGGTCTGGATCGCCTTCTGGGAAGAACCACTCGCGGTTGGGCCAGCTGTTTCCCGGCAGATCCGATGTTGCCGATACGGTTGTGATATTCAGGTGTTGTGAGAATGCGTCTTTTATCTGAAGGTACCGCTTTTGCAACTGTCCGCCAGTGCTCTGATATCGGTCTTGCCGGAAGATTGAGGCGACGACGACTTCTTCTTTGTTAAATCCCAGGTCTTTTTCCTGGATCAATCGCATTTGATCGGCTACAATGATGGTTCCTATGATCAATATAATCGATATTGCAAATTGCAATACGACGAGTCCTTTTCGCACATGAGCCTGGGCTGATCCGGCTTTGATTGCCCCGCCTTTCAATACGGTCGCGGGTTCGAATGCGGAGAGGTAGAGTGCGGGATAGCTTCCGGATAATAGCCCGACGAACAGGGTGATTCCCAGGATCCAGAGGGTTAATCCGCTGTTCAGGGTGAGGTTTTCTTGCACAAATGCGCTGAACGGGGGCAGTGCGAGATATACCAATCCGAGGGCTATACAGGCGGATAGGGCGGATAAGAGGAGAGATTCGCCAAGGAATTGCTTTATGAGATGCGGGCGATACGCGCCCACGACTTTTCGGAGTCCCACTTCTTTTGCGCGGCTGACAGACCGGGCTGTGGAGAGGTTCATGAAGTTGATACAGGCTATTGTGAGGATGAAGAATCCCACGAGTCCCAGCAGATAGATTTGCTGTATGTCTTTGTAGGGTCTTCCCGCGTCGCCCGTAAATCCGGGCATATCGATTTTGGAATACAGGTGCATGCGCGAGACGGGATGGAGATAATAGCGCACGGTTTCGCTTTCGTCTTCTGCGATTTCCGCATAGCGTTCGACGAGTTCCGGCAATTTCCGAGCGATGTCTTCGGGGTTGGCTCCGGGTTTCAGGCGCAGGTACGTATTTGCCGGGCGCGAGTACGCTGGCGGCAACCAGTGATCCCACGATCTGCGCTGGCGAACGCCCTGTGGCATGGTGGCGGTGATGAAGTCATACTGGAACCGCGAGTTGTGGGGTGCTTGTCGTATTAAGCCCGTGATTTGATATGTGCCGCCAAATAGGTTGTGATCTACTGTGATTGTTTTGCCGATTGGATTGATGGTTCCGAAAAATTTCCGGGCGATGGATTCTGTTATAACTACTGAAAATGGGTCCTGTAATACAGTTTGGGGATCGCCTGTCAGGATTTCGATGCCGAAGAATGCGAATACGTTGGGGTCGCTTAGCCAGAACATCTGTTGAAACGATTTTTCCCCGGCGTTTATCCAGCGGAGGCCAGCCCAAAAGCGCGTGGCGTCTTCCACGTCTGGAAATTCTTCGGGCAACACAGTTGCCAGTGGTCCCTGCTGGCCCGTGTTCCACGCTATCCGCCCGTTTGCATGGCGGGTTTGTTTCATGACGCGATAGGTGCGCGCTACTTCTGGGCGAAACCGGTCGTAGCTCAGTTCATAGGAGATGTAGATCGCGAGCAATACCGCACACGCCATTCCGAGTGCCAGTCCCGATAAGTTGATCAATGAGTAGCCCGGATGTCTCAGGAGGTTGCGGATGGCGATGGTGAGGTAGTTTTTTGCGAGGTAGAGGGTTTGTTTCATGGGATATAGGTATAAAGGGAGAAGAGAGGATCCCGTCATCGCGGCATGCAGTTGAGCCGCGATCCAGAATGTTTTGAACTGTCATCCAAAAACCAACGCCGCTCGCCGCGCGAATTAATTATACGATACCTCTCCTGATAACAGAATTAAAATCCGTGAACACATCATATTGTATTCATACGAATAACTTTACGACGACGCACTTCGACCTTTGTGATATTTTTTAACGTCCATTCTTCTGGCTCACCCCCTCGTTGGCTATACCGTGCATAAAAATGTATAATATCCCCTTCAGTAATATACTCAGCCCATTTTCCTTTACTCACAGATGTATAAGTAAGTGTAATAGATTCTCCAAATGTGCCATAATGAAATAGTACTCGTGTATCTGACACTTCTCCGCACTTATCACAAATTAAAAACACATCGGATAAACGTACCATTTCCAATTCTTCCGGTCCCTTAAACCAATAATTCGGTTCTTTGTAAATTTTTTCAACTGTGGCACAAAAGCGTTTTCTGGGCATCTTGTTTGTCCTCGCAACAGGATAAAATGATAATACAGAAAAATTTTCGCTGTGCTGTACCAATTCTAAATTTTTTCTGTGTATCCCTGTATGTTCGGACAAAATATCCAATGCTTCTTTTTCACCCCAACAACCCTCTATATCTACCAGCCATCTCTCAGGCAACAATCCGTCAATCACAGGATAAAAACCAAGTTTTTCTGGTTCTTTTTCCACATGTCCCAAATACTTACCCGTCGTATTATCCCTTAATCCGTACAAGCCAGATTCAAAATTTGAATTAGCAAAAGAAAGTGTTTTTTTGCTCATGTGAGACCCTAAATGTGTAGCAAACATCAAATCCTATCTACTTTCCACACCTTCCATCTTACCCTGACACACCGGACGGTTTGTCTTTTTAATCTTAGTTAGACTGTTATATTCTTTCAAGGCATTTTTTTGTGGAACGGCATAAGGACGAGGGGAGCAGTCCAATGGAATATGGTAGCCCTATTTTATACAAGCGCGTGGAGATTCCACCCGAGTTCTGTGTTACGGCAGAGGAGGGTACCTATGGCGGGGATATCCGGATGGGCGATCTCGAGGGAAATGGTCGGGCGGATTTTCTGGTGTACCGATCGGTTGACGATGCGCATGATGGCGGGGGCATGAAGCCGTGTTTTCTCGGTGCTTTTACCGCGGATGGCGAGGTTCTGTGGCGGGTGGGAGAGGGCGGCGTCCAGCCCAGCCGGCCCGGTCCTGTCGCTATTTGCAATATCGATGGCGATGGTAGGGATGAGGTTATTTGCTTTTTTCTGGATCCTTCGGTTGAGGCGGATCCCGATTCGATGGCAAATGTCGTCATTCAGATTCGGGACGGGGCGACTGGGGATCTCGTGAAACAAGATAGTCCCGCTGAGTTGCGGTCGTGTCTAGGACGGGGAGCGAATTGGGTGCATCAGCGCATTATGATTGCCAATTTCCGCGGAACCGATACGCCTCGAGACTTTGTGATTAAGCTTGGTAGCAGGGTTATTGCTTTTGATGAGGAACTTCAGGTTCTCTGGACCTATGAATCCAGGTGGACCGAGTACAGCCGATGTCCCGCGTACATTCCCTCGGTTGGAGATATTGACGGCGATGGCAGGGATGAGGTCAATGGCGGGTATTTTTTATTAGATCACGATGGGACGGTTCTCTGGGAAGAGCAACTTGGATGGAATATGGATTCGGTATCTATCACAGAGTGGGATAATGGGCAGGTGCGCGCCATTTGCTCTGGTTTTGGGCATGTGATGGATGGTCGCGGAAATGTGGTTTTGCGGCTCGGTGAGGAGAAGGTTCCCCACGGTCAGGAGGTGAGGGTGGCGCGATTTAGAGCGCGCGATCCGTCTCCCCAGATGGTGATTCGATATCAGGGACACAATACGGATGTTATGGTCATTGATACGAAGGGGATCTGTCTCAACGATTTCCGCCTCAATCCTTCGCCCAATAATACGGGTATGGAAGTTGTGTACTGGAATGGGTCAGATGCGCCTGCACTTCTGTACAATGGCGGGATGCTGTGGCTGCCTCTTGAGGGGACCTCTATCCCACTGCCGGGTCTTCCGGACCCCAGACCCGTTGGACGCATGGCCTGGTATCACTGTATTCCAGCAGATGTGTGCGGAGACGAACGGGAAGAGGTGGTTCTGTATAATCCGTGGGAGACCGCGGTCTATATTTATACCCCGTATCCCCTGGATGAGAGTCTGTATCGGGGATACCGGTCCTCTGCGAGACAATACAATGTCAGATTGATGGATTAAGGGCGGCGCTCAGCGAGAAAACTATCTGGTTAATATTGTCATTTAAAGTTATATTTTAAGTCAGCAGAGCACTACCCTTTGTGTAAGAAAGGACAGCTATGGCTACTCTAACAGATCGTATCACGGTCAATCCCAATCAGTGCGGGGGACGACCCTGTATTCGAGGTATGCGGATTCGCGTCACGGATGTGCTGGATTTGCTCGCTCACGACTTGACGTATGAACAAATCCTATCAGAGCATCCAGACCTTGAATCTGAGGACATCCGCGCTTGTCTGAGATTTGCCAGTGATCGGCTTAACCATCCGGTTCTCAAAGATGAGCAGGCCTGGACAGAACGTTTTGAGGCTACAACGGATGAGCAGTGGGATCGTTTGGCTGAATCAGCGCGAAAGGAAATTGCTGCGGGTGATACGGACTATGACCAGTTACTCAAGCGTCTGTAATTGAAGTGTCGCGAAAGATGTATTGAACCTTATTTTTTTAGCCCAACGGACTCTGTCAAACCGTTGGGCTTTTTCTATCTTCAGGAGGAGATGGCAACATGAGTAATTTGAGTTTACTGACCGGCGTTTACGCAGATGTCGAAGCGTATGCCGTGCTGATAGATAGGGTAATTGAACGGCTGGGACGAGGAGAGATCGGTTCGCCCGATCCAGATCAGAAGAAGCTCGGACAACTTCTCGTTGATGCCAGTGATCAGGGCCTCGAATCACAATCTCTTGAGGCTCTGACTCTGGACAACTTGATACGGTCAAACACCGGTGAGCCTTTGCCAGGTCTGAAGAGGCTTGGCGAGTGCCTGCTCAGTGGCAAAGTTGATATCAGCTATCATAAACAGTTAGAGACGCTTGCCCAAAGACTGGAACAGGAACGGGTGGGGATAGCTCGTCAACTATGGGGGCGTTAATAGCCACGGTCAAATGATTTCTTAGGCACGCTGTTTATGAAGGTGGGCAAGGAGACCCTCTGCCGTTTCAAATTCACTGGAAGACCGGCCCTCTCGCTCGTCTCGCTCAGCTTCCCGCTCGCCTTTTTGCCATGACTCCAGCCACCAGTACTTCTGCTCTGGATCAATGAGACCTGCTTTTGTAGCCACGTTGACCTCTGCCTCGGTTAATCCTTTGGAATTAAGCATGTCCTCGTTGATGGTCTTGATCTTGTCTTTTGCCCGCGCGAGAATCCGCCGTTCTTTTTTTGAAAGCTCTGGGGGACTCATCTGCTGCGGTATGAGGACGACTTTTCCATTCTCTTCAATTACCTCAATCATATCACCCACTTTGAGGCCGAGTTTCTCAAACACCGGCTTGGGAATAGTGATCCGGTGGCTGGAGGTAATTTTCGAATGTGGCATTTCTCGTCTCCTATTTGTCATTGCAAGTACTGAACATAGAATAAAATTAAAAAGCCCTGAAAAAAAGTCAATGACTTGCTGATAAGCAAAACCACTGGATCGCGGCTAAAACCCTGCCGCGATGACGGCTTTAGTAATGGGTCGGAAAAAGAAATTCCTTCCTACCTGATGGCTCAATATCTTGCCGCGATGATGAGGGCTGATGGGTCAGGTCATGCCAGTGATGCAAGTTATTTATTGCACTGCTGGTAAGTATTTGTCAACGATTTTGTTGACAAATACTTGCTGAAAAACAATAGGGAAGCAATAACATCATAATAAACAACTCTTTGCTTGCAGTTCAATGAGTTGTTCTTGAGGCTCATTCAACAAGCCTATTGCACCTTCGCCTATGGCAAGGGGCAGGGGGAAGAGTCAACAGCGAGTTTTTTTTGATGTCTTGCACATAAATTTGAAGTTATATTTTAAGTCAGCTAATAAATATTAGTCAACAGATTTGTTGACTAATATTGTTAAAAAAATGATCAAGGAGCAATAAAGTTATAATAAACAGGTCTTTGCTTGTAGTTCATCAACGAGAACTTTCTGGTTTTCAGAGTAATCCACGGGCACTTCGACGAGGTGTACGCCGCCTTTGGTATAACATTTTTCCAGCAGGGGTACTGTCATTTCTGTGGATTTCACGCGGTGTCCATGCGCGCCGTAGCTGTTGGCGTACATGACAAAATCCGGGTTGTCGAATTCCAGTCCAAAATCGGGAAGCCCCATCCCGTATTGTTTCCAGCGGATCATGCCGTAGGCATTGTCTCTTAAGATCAGTACGACGAGATTGAGGTTGAGTCTTACGGCTGTTTCCAATTCCTGGCTGTTCATCATAAAACCACCGTCGCCGCAAATCGCCATGACCCGCCGGTTGGGATAAAACCGCGCGGCTTCCATTGCCGAGGGCAGGCCCGCGCCCATGGTGGCAAGGGCGTTGTCCAGCAATACGGTGTTGGGTTGCGTGGTCGGGTAGTTGCGCGCAAACCAGATTTTGTACACGCCGTTATCCAGGGCAATGATGCCGTCTTCGGGCAGGACTTTGCGGACGTCCCAGACGAGGCGCTGGGGTTTTACCGGGAAGCTGTTGTCGTTTTCTCCCAGACGAATGTGTTCCTGAATCTGGCCGCGGATGCGCATGTAATAGTCGAAGTCGTGCGAGGCTGTTTTGCCGGTTTTGTCGGCGAGGCGTTGGATCGTGTTTGCAATGTCGCCGACGACTTCCAGTTGTGGAAAATAGACATTATCTACCACGGCGGATTGGAAGTTGATGTGGATGACCCGGGTTGCGCCTTCGTCGTGTGACATGAAAAATGGCGGTTTTTCCACGACATCGTGTCCGACGTTTATGATCAGATCGGCGCGTTCAATGGCGCAGTGGAGATAGTCGCCATCGGATAGTGCTGCGGTGCCCAGAAATAGAGGATGGAGACCGCCAACGACGCCTTTGCCCAGCTGGGTATTGAAAAAGGGTATGCCGGTTTTGTCGAGGAAGTGCGCCACGGATTCCCAGATGCGCTTGCGGTTGGTGCCTGCGCCCAGGAGGAGTAAGGGCCGCGTAGCTTCTTTGATCATTTTGACCGCGTCGTCAATGGCGCGTTCATTGGCGTCGCCGCGTCTGCATGTGCTGATGTTAAAAACCGGCGTGGTGTGTTCGTCAACGGGTTCTTCGGCGACATCTTCCGGCAATTCCAGGTGTACGGCGCCGGGGCGCTCTTCTTGTGCGAGGCGGAATGCCTCCCGCACCATGGAGGGAATCATATCTACGTTGACGATTTGTCGGGTGTATTTTGTGAGGGGTTCCATCATGCTTACAACGTCGATGATCTGAAATTGGCCCTGTTTGCTCTTTTTGATGGGTTTTTGGCCCGTGATCATGAGCAGGGGCATGCCGCCCAGTTGGGCATAGGCCGCGCCCGTCACAAAATTGGTCGCGCCGGGACCGAGTGTGGCAAGGCAGACGCCGGCTTTGCCCGTGAGCCGTCCATAGGTCGCAGCCATAAACGCAGCACCCTGTTCGTGGCGGGTCAGGATGAGTTTGATGCTCGATTTGCGAAGGGCTTCCAGAAAGGCGAGGTTTTCTTCTCCCGGCACGCCGTAGATATATTCCACGCCTTCATTTTCCAGTGCTTTGACAAATAGGTCCGAAGCGTTCATCGCTTCCTCCGGGTTTATGCGGGGACACTACGTCCCCTCGTTTTGTACTGGTTGAGCAGGTCGGTCAATCGGGATACGATTTCGGGGTGTTGCGCGTAGAGGTTTTCGCGTTCTCGGTAGCCGGTTTCCATGTCGTAGAGTTGGCCGGGGGTATCATCCGGAGGGTCGTCGGGATAATCATTGCCGCCGGAGCTTTGGTGGAGGAGCAATTTCCATTTGCCCTGGCGGATGGCAAATTCGCCTTTGGAAGAGTGATGCACGGTGGCTTCGCGGATGGATGTCGCGTTCTGGCTCGTGAGGACGGGTAGGATGCTGCAACTGTCTTCGCCGGCATTTTCGGGAAGGGTATGGCCGATAATGTCAGCGGCTGTTGCGATGAGGTCTGTGAGACATACGATTTCGTCGCTGAAGGATCCAGCCGCGACTTTTTCGGGCCAGCGGGCGATAAAGGGTATGCGATGCCCGCCTTCCCAGTTGTCGCGTTTGCAGCCGCGGAAGTGATAGGCACTGTAGTGGTTGTATTCTTGTTTTCGCGTGTGCATAAAGCGTTCGGGACCGTTGTCGCTGGTGACGATAAAGAGGGTGTTGTCGGTGGCGCCGATTTTTTCAACAGCGTCCATGATTTGCCCCACTGCCCAGTCGCATTCGACGACGAAGTCGCCGTATTTGCCGGCCTGGCTTTTGCCTGTGAATGCTTTGTTTGGCGCGATGGGCGTGTGGGGACCGGTTACGGGATAGTAGAGGAAAAAGGGCTGTTTGCCCGCTGCGGTTTCTTCGATGAAGGAGACCGCTTTTTTTGTGAGGTCTGGGATGACGTGTTCGGGTTTGAGGCCCGGCGCAGCGTGTCCTTCGCGTCCAAAGAGGCCCCTATGAGCACGGGCTGTTGGCTCGCAGATTGTGCGGTTGTTTTCGAGATAGACATAAGGCGGCATGTCCAGGGATGCGGAGATGCCGTAAAAGTAGTCGAATCCGAGGTCGCACGGTCCGCCGGTAAATGGTTGGGTGAAGTCTATGGCTTCGCCGCGGTTCCATCCCAGTCTGTAATTTTCGAGGTGTTGGACGCCTTTTTTGCGCGTCCAGTTTAATCCCACATGCCATTTGCCGATGCAAGCGGTGTGATATCCGTGTTGTTTGAGCAGGGACGCGACGGTCAGGCGTTCGGGTTCGATGAGGGGTTCTGAGTATCCGTTGAGGACGCCATTTTGCAGTCGGGTGCGCCAGCAATAGCGTCCGGTTAAGACGCCATAGCGCGAGGGGGAGCACACAGCGGAGCACGAGTGGACATCGGTGAAGCACATGCCTTCAGCGGACAGGCGGTCGATATTGGGGGTTTGGATTTTGGATTCGGGATTGAGGTAGCTGATGTCCCCATAACCGAGGTCGTCGAAGAAGATATAGACGATGTTGGGATTGGACATTGGGGTCTCCAATTGGTTGTATAAGGTTCATTTGGCGGGCGCGATGAAGATTTTGTCGCCCTCCTTACACCCAAGTGTCTTTGAGGCGTTTTCGTAGTTGCGAGCAATCCTCAAGCGGCCTTCCGCTGTCAAGAATGCAACCCATTCTCCGCGCGGTACGTCTCCATAAGTGGTGGCAAGCAACACTGTGAACGTCTGCTCCCCATAGCTGACCTGAAAACGAGTTTTGGGAGAGATGCCAAGTTGCTGCAGGTCGCCCTCGATAAATTCGGTGTTGATGTTGCCGTAGGTCGAGGAGATGCTCTCTATCTTTGTGTAAGCCCCTCCTTCCACAAATTCCGCAGACGACACATGATTCGGAGCGATGGTCGCATCTTTGTCTCGTTCAATCGCACCGGTGTCCAGATAGGCGTCGAGCGCGCGCAATGCGGTTTCCCGTTCGATCTCTCTGAGGTTGACGTGTCCGTCGCGTGCCACAGACCAGAATACTGGCACATTCGGTGCCTTTGCCGCTTTCTGGATATACGCCTGGGGTCCCTCCGCTTCACTCTGATTACTGACGAAGAGCAACGGGAGACGTGGGGTATAACGCCATTCGTGGGGGTGCTCTGTATCTCGCACTTGCAGTGCCGCCCCCAACGCGAGCAAGCCGTCATAACCTTCGGGAGCGGTCTCGGCGATCAGTGTCACGATCGCACCGCCCATTGAGCTACCCTGTACAATTACACGTTCAGGCGCGCCATAGGTTTGGGCAATGTGCTGGCGTAGCAGTTCGATGTCCGCTACCGCATCGACGACGATCGCTCCGTTGCGGCGGTAGCTGGTAGATGCGATCATCCAGCCATCGGCAAGCAGATGCTGGTACGTGGGTGAGTCTGTGCGAAAATCGGCGCTCAGGGGCGCATTTTCGGGGCGATAGCCGTGCGCCAGCAGCAGGAGTTTTCCGTTCCATGACTCCGGTATGGCGATGACGAATTTTGATTGCTGGAGTTGACCTGCTTCGGTGCGAAATTTAACTGCCTCTGCGGCTGGGGCGAGCAGTCCGCCGATGAGCAGGAAATAGCATATCCCTTGTACGAGTGTTGAACGGTAGATCGTTTTCATGATGGCTCCTTTGGATTGTTTTGCCGGACAGTTTGTGGTGTCTATGCCCAGCCCCAGCAGTTCATACGTCCAGAGGTCTGTTATGTTCCGATGGTGTTTTGGTCGGTGTGATTCTGTTCTTTGAGGATTTGTTTTTGGAGGTATTCGGGCAGTTTGAGGACGCGCTGGAAGTAGGTGGGTTCGTCAAAGCGCAGGTTGTTGTTTTTGAAGAGGGGACGGTCTGTGTCGCGGCTGAGGTCGCAGTCGAATCGGGCGAGGACGGATTCGCTCATGCTGCCCCCGCCGTCCGGGTTGATATGGCACAGTCCCCAGGTGATGCCGCGTCCATCGCCGTTGTCGGCAAATGCGTCGGGTACAAAGGGTCCGGGGGCGACAGGGGGCACCTGGAGCAGGGATTTCATTTCGAAATGGAGGCCGTCAGGCGCGTATTGTACGGTGTTTTTTTCGGGTCCGTCCAGGCTGACGATTGCGGCGATACCCTCTTTGTAGGGCCAGAGGCAGGTTTCGTGGCCGGAGTTGAGGACGGGGTTTAGCGGTGATTTTTGGTATGGTCCTTCCGGATGGTCGGCAATGGCAACGCCCTGAGCGCGGATGATGTTTGCGCCGCCGCGTTTTTGTCCGGGCGAGCCTTTGTAATACATATGGATTTTGCCTTTGTAGATGAGGGGGAAGGGGTCGTGTATGCAGTTGCAGTCCCAGTCGTCGGGGCCGCCGGGTTCCACGATGGGTCTGCCCATTCGCGTCCAGGGTCCATGGGGAGAGTCGGCGATGGCGATGGTGACGGGGCACGAGTCGCCGCCCTGAATGACTTCGCTGTATGCCTGGTGGTAGAGGTAGTATTTGTTTTTCCAGACGAGGATGTCGGGTGTGCAGTTTGAGCGCCAGCCAAATTCGCCTTTTGAGGGGCGCGTGGCGGCTGGTCCCTGTTCTTCCCAGTGAAAGCCGTCTTCGCTGGTGGCATACCAGATGTCTGCGAGGTCCCAATCGACAGAGGGGATTTCGTCGGTGGCGTTTTCGTGTCCGACGGGGGGACCTTTTGTGCGCCGGCATGTGTACCAGACGTAATAGGTGCCGTCGATGCGGAGTACTTTGGATGGATCGCGGCGAGAGACGTTGGGTTCTCGTGAGAATCCCGCGAGGGGGGAGTATTTGAAGTTGCTGAAAAATTCATTGCCGCGGTCTTCATGGGGGTTCCATATATCGTACATGCGTTCCATTGAGGCACTGAGTTCGCGGTCTGGTTTTTCAAGTGGTAGTTTAGCGGGGAAGGGCGTTTGCATGGGGGGTCCTTGGTGAAGAGGTGTTTGGTCGGGGCGACGCAGGTGTTGATCAGGCCAGTTATTTGATTTTTGCCTTCAAGGTATCGACGAGTCGTTTCGCATGGGGCGATGCCGCAACCACTTTGTCGGGGTCAATCTGCGCGAGGATATCGAACGAATGTTGCCCCTTTTCATATTCTCCTTTTGAAACACCCGAACGCGTCGCGTTTTTTAGGCCGTTCAATACATCGTCTTTTGGAATTTTCTCAATATCCTGACGGGCGGGAAGCGCGTTTTGTTTAAAGCCGTTTCCGTAGTAAGTAGCAAGAGTGTCCCTATCGGCAAGGAACCACGCCTCCATGCACTGCACCATCAGATGTACCTGGTCGTCCGTGGTGCCCGAGGGTTGGTCCCAATTATCGGGCTTCTTCAGGTGTTGCCAGGGGCCTGTTATCACTGGTCCTTCGCTGTCAACCAATAGCACGATGAAGTCATATCTCCCAGGCCTGCGGACTGCCGCACGAAAATCATCGAAGGCTTCCCGCCGACTGCCACTTGCGACTACGCTCGGCATTCGGCCTTCCATGCCAGCCTTTTGAAAAAAATTGCTGAAACTCCGACGACACTTTGTCCTCAGTGCCTTTGTTTCCCCGCCACCTTCGACAAAAACCTTGATTCTCACCAGCGGTTCCCTCCCAGGTCACCTCTGGTCCACAAGTCCCCCAAGCTATAACGCTTCAACCACTCGGTAAGGTCGGCCTTGTCAAGTCGGTGCATTTCCGTCTGGCTGTCGTGCTTTTCGCAGACTACGACGCTCTCCGGCGTATCGGTCAAGGTGTCCACAAGCATGTCGGAGTGGGTTGTGACGATAAGCTGGCACCTTTGCGATGCCTCTCGCAACAGATCGCCGAGGACTGGCAGAACGTCGGGATGCAAGCCCAGTTCCGGCTCTTCAATACACACCAGTGGTGGGGGATTCGGGTGGCAAAGGATAGATAGCAGGCACAGAAAGCGTAGCGTACCATCGGATAATCGCGTTGCTGGAACCATGATATTTTTTTCCTGGACGAAGACCTGAACCGTTCCGCCTTCAATACTGATGTCCAGATCAATCACGCCTTCGTAGAGTTGGCGCATGGTTTCCAGTATGCGATCTTTGACTTTTGGCTCCCGCTTCAACCGATTCAGCACCAGTCCCAGGTTTCTTCCATCTTCGAGCAAAAAGTCGTTGGGCAGATCTGCTGGTTGTGGCTGACGCGGTGGCGTGTGGCGACCAAAGGAACTCTCGCGATAGAGTCGCATGCGGTCAAATGTCTCGCCAAGCCATGTCAACTCCGGATATTGGTCCGGGTCCTTCCGCTGTGCAAGAATGGATTGCTGCAGATTGATCTGTTCCAGGACTAATGGATGGCGCGTTTCATCACTCTTGTACGACTCACCACTGTAATTCAGAAGGGCGTTACCGCCCATTAACTCGTAATAGATATAGGGCTTTGGTTCAGAGCTGTATGCCTCTTCTATCAGTTCTTCTATCAACTCGAATAGCTGGCCCCTCTCTGCAATCCCGAGGGAATATCGTAGCGGTTTCTTCGGGTTATCCAGAATCACTTCGATATGGGCCGACGATGCTCTGGGGTCACCTCGCCAAAGCCAGTCGCGGATGCCTCCACCTTCTCGAATTGGGATCGTGAGATCTCTGGGCGTGGCTTTTAGCAGGCCAATCGCCTCGATAAGATTGGATTTTCCGGAGCCGTTGGGGCCGATAAGAACATTCAGGGGACGAAGTTCCAGTGCTTCGGTATCAGGCCCGAAGGAGAGCAGATTTTTCAGTTGGATGCGCTCTATAAACATGTTTCGTCCTTGTTCATCAGCTTGCTTTCGGGTTCTTGCATGCGAATTAATAACACGCGATGCTCAGGTGTCAAGAGAATACAGCGAACGGCTGATCGCTTTTTAATGCCCATCTCACGACCTCTGATGATAAATATCCAGTAGTTTTTCGGAGAGCGATTCGACGAGGTGGCGGTGTTGTTCTGATGCGATGAGGTTCTGGCGCTCGTCTTCTGTGGGGTTGTCTTTTAAGTTGAAGAGGGCGTGGTGTTTTAATTCGTCTTCTGTAATGAGTTCTTGTCCGACGATCAATTTCCAATCGCCATCTCGCAGCGAGAGCATGGGCCCCATGATGTAGTCGTCGTGGAGGACGAGGGGGTGGGGTTCAAATTCATCATCCTGTAGGCCGGTGAGAAAGGGCGCGATGCTGGTGCTGTCTTCGGCGAATCCCGCGCGTGAGGATGCTTCGATGCCGACGAGGTCTGCGATGGACAATATGAGGTCGTTGAGTCCATACGTGATGTGGCTGGTGCGCCCGGGGGTCGCGTCGTTGCCGTCGCCGATGTTGCCCTGTTTCCAGAAGGCGATTGTGGGCACGCGATGGCCGCCTTCGTGGATGTGGGCTTTGCGACCGCGGTAGTAGCCGCTGGATTCTTTGCCCGCGTTTTCCGCGCCGTTGTCGCTGGAGAAGATAAAGAGGGTGTTGTCGATGAGTTTGTGGCCCGGGTTGCGCGGGTCGTCGTGGGTTTCGAGATAGTTGAGCAATTGACCGACTGCGACGTCGTTTTCGTATATGAAGTCGAGGCGTTCGGGCGTGTTGTGCTCGCAGCCGCCGACCTGGTCGCGCTGTTTGCCCCATTCGGTGCTTTCCCAGCCATTGGGGTCGTTGGTGGTTGCGTGTGGGCGCGAGAGTTCGCGTTTGCCGTTTTTGAAGTGCGCCTGTCCCGTGATGGGTACGCCGTTGAGTGCGTCGCACGGTGTGTGGGGTGTGTGATTGGAATTGGCGGCGTAGTAGAGGAAGAAGGGTTGTTGTTTTGTGTCTTCTTCTGCGAGATGGGTGTCGAGAAAGCCAACGGCGTGCTGGAAGTTCATGGACCCGGTTTTGTACAGGTCGTAACCCGAGATGTCGTGAGGGTTTTTGCCGGTTGCGCCGATGCAGCGGCGGTTTTCGATCCAGCCCGCATTGGCAGAGGTTCCATGGCTTCGGTTGGTGATGAAGTGGTAGTCAAAGCCGTGTTCTTCGGGGCAGTCGGTCAAGGGTTGGCGCACGTCTGCGTCGTCCCATCCCTCGGCGGGTGAGCCGTCGGATTTTGTGTAGGTCAGGCCCACGTGCCATTTGCCCGAGATGCCCGTGCGATATCCGGCTTCTTTGAGGATGGTGGCGAGTGTGGGCCGTTCTTTTTCGATGAGCGGCGGATAGTGGGGACCAAAGGCGACTTTGTGTTTGAGTTGCGTGCGCCAGCAATAGCGTCCGGTGAGGAGGGCGTAGCGCGTGGGAGTGCATACGGTTGATGGGGTATGTGCATCGGTAAAGCGCACGCCCAGGCGCGCGAGGCGTTCCAGGCTGGGGGTGTGAAGTTGTTCGTCGTCGCGGTTGCCGGTCCAGTCCTGATACGCGCTGGTGTCGCCCGTGCCCATGTCATCGACGAGGAAGATGATGATGTTGGGTTGCATGTGTCTCCTTATTTCATGTCGAGGAGTTGAACGCTCAGATAAGAGGGTCTTTGAGAGGGTAAGAGGATGGCGCAGATTGTGTTTTCGCCGGGGATCAGGAGGTCGCATTCGTCGGGATGGAGCAGGGCGCAGGTTTCCGAGACGGGTGCGGAGTGCTGCCTGACGCGGAGGCTGCGGATGAGTTGGCCGTTGATGAAGATCTGGCAGTCGGCTGATGAAACGACGTAGAATAGGGGTTTATCGGGGCGTTGATTCAGGTCAATGGCGGTGCGGAGATAGATGGGAGCGTCTTCTGTTGTGCCATAAGGGCCTTTTCCCGCGTTCCAGGATGAATCGTCGAAGTGGGTTTGACACCAGTCGCCGCCGCAGTTTGGCAGGTTGGCGCGGGGCGAGGTGTGGATGGCGGGGAGAGGGGATACGTCGCCCGTGCTGTATCGCCATTCGGTGTGGGGACCGATGGTGGTTTCAAATTGCGGGGAATCCCAGAGTGTGGCGTGGATTTTGCCGAGTTCATCGGGGTCGATTTTGGAGATTTTGCGGTCGTAGGTGAGCCAGCCGTTGAGTTCGTGTTCGACGTCGGTGATCTGGGTATAGACGATGCCGTTGAGGGGGGTGAGGCCGACCATTGCGCGGAGGTTTTCGACCCAGAAGCGATAGTCGTCTTCCATTGCCTGTGGTGTTGGATATGTAGGGCGGGTGATGTCGTTGATGTGGTCGATATGTTCGGATGGCTCTTCGTGGTCGTACCAGGTGTGACCCGGGATGCAGAGGTTGAATCCGCCCGCTTCGCCCAGGAGGACGATGCGGTCATTGGCGCTTTGTTGCCGCGCCGTGGCGGGGTAGAAGGTGTAGTCGTGTATGTCGCAGATGTCACCCGTGCCCATGTCGGCCCAGCCGCTGGCGCTGGTGACGAGGCGAGAGGGGTCGCGTTGTGCGACGTGGTCAGTGAGGCGTTCGGTGTCGTGCTGCCCCCAGCCTTCGTTGAAGATGATCCACTGGACAACACTGGGGTGGTTGTGCAGCCAGTCCATGATGTTGTCAAATTCGGTCTGCCATTGTTGTGCGGCTTCGGGGGTGACGCTTTGTCCAAATTTGGGCATGCAGACCATGTCTTGCCAGACCAATAGGCCGAGCCGGTCGCAGTGATAGTACCAGCGGTCGGGATGGGTTTTGACGTGTACGCGCACCATGTTGCAGGCGATTTGTTTGAGGTACTGGAGGTCGAAGAGGATGGCTTCGTCAGATGGCGGGGTGAGGATGCCGTCGGGCCAATAGCCCTGGTCCAGGGGTCCGAGTTGAAAGATGGGTTTGTCGTTGAGGAGGAAGCGTTTGATGCCGTTTTCGTCTTCGCCGATGGCTATTTTTCGCATGCCAAAGTAGCTGTCGATTGTGTCGATGGTTTCGCCGTTGTGTTGTACTTTGACTTTGAGGTCGTAGAGGAAGGGATGGTCTGGATGCCAGGGTTTTGGATTTGGGATGCTGAGGGAGATGGTGCGGTCGGCCCGTCCGGTTGCTTCGGAGACTTGCTGGTTGCCGTCATAGGCGATTGTTTGAATTTGGCAGCCATTCAAGTTTTCGCCTGAGACAGTAATATCTATCTTTGCAGCGTCTATATCGGGTGTGAGGCGAAGGGTGCGGATGGATTGCTCTGGTAAGGCTTCGAGCCAGACGGTTTGCCAGATGCCGCCGGTGGGTTGATACCGAAATCCCTGGCGGTTTTCCGGCATGATTTGTTTGCCAAGGGCCTGGGCCTGTTGCTCGGTGGCGTCCCAGCAGGAGACGATGAGTTCGTTCGCGCCGTCTGTTAAATGGTCGGTGATGTCAAAGGTGAAGGGGTCGTACCCGCCGTGGTGTTGTCCCGCTTTTTCGCCGTTGATATAGGCACTGGTTTCCCAGTCGGATGCCTGAAAATGGAGGAGTACGCGTTTGTCCGCCCATGCGTCGGGAACAGTAATATTCCGACGATACCAGAGTCGCTGGTTCGGGCGGAGGATTTCCATGATGCCCGAGAGGGGGGCGTCTATGGCAAAGGGTACGAGGATTTGACCCTGATAGGTATCAGGGGCACTGGTGTTGCCGATGGGTTCGAGAGCGTAGTCCCACAAGCCGTTGAGGTTTTGCCAGTGCTGGCGCACCATTTGAGGGCGCGGGTGTTCTGGCAGGGCGTTATCGGGGGAGACGTTTTCCGCAAAAGGCGTTGAGATGTGTTTGGTCACGGGGTTCCAGGCCATCTCTCAAGCTACCTTTTTGGGTCTTCTTTGTGTTTGACCTCTGGGTTCGCTGTCCCAGCGCAGTGCCTGGAGGCGATGCATGGCGGCTCTGAGTGCTTCGGGCGTGCCGATGCGATAGAGGCCGTGTACCGCAAATCCGCGAACGTAGTGGTTGCCATCGCGCATGGCGTCTGCCAATTCGGGAATGGCTTCTTCGGCATGGATGCCCAATCGCGCGAGGGAGAGGGCGGCATTGCGTCGCACAAAGTCGCTTTCATCCGTAGATAGGATGTCGGCGAGCGGGCGCACGGCTTCCGTGCTGTTCTGACTGGTGGTGCCCAGGGATTCCGCGGCGTGTGCGCGTGTGTCTTCGTCGGTGTCCTGCAATAAGGCGATGAGGTCGGGCGTGGCTGAGTTTGCTCGCAAGCCCAGGTCGCCGAGTACATCGACTGCGCGCATGCGGATTTTTGGGTCCGGATTTTTGGTGAGTTCGATCAGTGCGGGTACGGCAACTTCGCCGACGTTTGTGAATCCGTATCCGGCGTTTCGAGGTGGGGCTTCATCTTCCGTATCTTTGAGTGCGTCGATCATGGCGGGGATCGCTTTTTCGCCCTGTAATCCGAGGGTGTAGGACGCATTGAGGGCGGCGGCTTCGTCGGGGTTGGCGAGTTGCTCGCTCAGGGTTTGGATTGATGTCCCATTGCTCGCGTGTTCGGGTGCTTTGCCCAGGTGCCAGTCCCACATGGCCTGCCATGTCGGTTCTTGTGGGTCATCGGATGCGATCCATGTTTCGTCTCTGTGATCCCATGTGGGTTCGGTAGGCTCGGTCATGCGCGTGAATAGGAATTTGACCATGTGGCGCGTGATCTCTGTGTAGTTGGCTTCTTTTTTGTGCAGGATGTCGTAGTGAATGAGTGCGACGGTTCCAGCCGGTCCGGATGTGAAGAGGTGTTCTCCTTCCTGGTCGCGGGCGGTGATGTATTGCGATCTGGGGGTTACGCTGGTCGGTCCCATTTCGCGGGGTGTGTCCTGGGGGTAATACATCGCCATCATCCAGCGGCAGTGGTGGTGCCGGCGGTTTTGGTCGGCGCAGAACCGGCTGTTGTGCAAGCTGTCTTTGTGCATGGTGCGCGCATCGCTACCCGGGCGGCTTTCGTGAACGTGGCGGTGCAGGTGCAGATAATAATCGGGTCCGAGGATGCTGGAAAATGCGCCGTGTACAATGGGGTGATCCCATACGTCTTGCAGTTCTGGTACGGCGGGGAGGAGGTTGTTACCGGGATTTCTGCCGCTGTTTTTTTCAAAGGATTCATCGATGCGTTTATAGACTTTTTCGTGGAATCCCTCCGGGAAGTCGGGATGGAGGAGCAAATATCCGTCGCGGATGAATTGCTGCATTTGCTCGTCGGTCAATAAGACGGGTTTGTCTGCCATGACAGTTTCCTTTCTGGTGTTATGGATGGTTGAATATATAAATATTTCATAATACCTCTATTTAATCAAGGACATTTTGTTTCTGAGCACATGCTACAATTGTAACGCGATACTGCCCCGATTTTTCTCGTTGAGTCTGTCCATGTAATCCCTGCGCTCAAAGAACTGGCTGGTGTCGTAGAGAAAGGCGTATTTGCCGTTCCGAGCACAGCCGGTTTCGAGGGCGACGCGGTTGATTTCGGCGATGTTGGGATAGGAGGGCCAGAGTATGCCTTCTTCGCAGTAGGAGGTGTCGATGAAGTAGCGTTTGTAAATGCCGCCGCCGGGTTTGGGTCGGCGGGCGTGTTGCAGGGCGGAGTGGACGATGATGATGGATCCGGGGGCCAAATTGTCGATGGTGCGCGAGCCGGGCAGGTCTTCGAATTGAAATTGGCGATAGGCGTCGTTGGCCATGACTTTTTTGTGGGTGCCGGGCATGACGAGGAGGTCGCCCACTTCGCCGTTCAGGCCGTCCATGTACATGAATACGTGTACCATCAGGTGCGAGCGATTTGTCTGGGGGAGTTGTGCATAATCTTGATGCCACGCTACCCCGCGTTCTCCGGGCAGTTGCCATCGGGCGTGGATGTGGTGATGGACGAATTTTTTGCCATTCATCAGATCGGCCACGCGATCGACAACACCGGGTTCAGATGTGAGGAGGCCGAGTTCTGGATACGCCATGAGCATGGGGCGTTCACCTTTTTCGCGGTCGATCATGAGTTGATCGACATCGGCTTTGATTCGTTCGTTGAGGTCGTGGTCGAAGAGGCCTTCGAATACGAGGTATCCCTCTTCGTCGAATTGGGCGATGTCATCGGGTGTGAGATGGTTCATGGGTCCTCCTTCAAATAGATGTACGCCAGATGCATATCGGGGTTGCCGTGGGCAAAGTTGCCGTCGCAGGCTCTGAGGAGTTGGCGTGCGAGTTGATCGACTTTGTCGGGATATTCGACGGCGAGGTCGTTTTCTTCCCGGTAGTCGTCCAGGATGTTGTAGAGTTGAAAGCCGTTGGTTTTGTTGATGTGGCGCAATTTCCAGCCATCGGCTGTGGTGAGGGCGGGACCCAGGCGCGATGAAAAGACGACGGGTGCATGGGGGCGTTGCTCTTTGCCCAAAAGGGTGGGTAAGAAGGATTCGCCGTCTTTTCCGCCGGGTGTTTCCTGCCCTATGAGATCGGATAGCGTGGGCATAAAATCGTAATTGGCGATCATGTGATCGGTTGTGCCGGGGGAGATGTGACCGGGCCAGCGCGCGATGTAGGGCAGGCGAGTGCCGCCTTCCCAACTCGTCCATTTGAGACCGGCCATGCCGTCGTTGCCGTTGAAGATGTCGCCGCTTTGTTCGGTTGTGTGCCGGGTGGTGATGTCGTCATAGCGGATGCCGTCGAGGTTTTGTCTTTTGACGGTGCGGCCTTGTTGTGCGGCGTAGATTTCGTGGCCGTTGTCAGAGCTGAAGAAGACGATGGTGTTGTCGGCAATGCCGAGCGCGTCGAGTTCGTCGAGGATGATGCCAACGGTGTCGTCGAGGCGAAGAATCATGGATGCGTATTCTTTTTCAAAGCCGGTGAGTTCTGGCGCGTCTTTTACGCCCGGGTGAATTTCGGGAACGGAGATGGGGCCGTGGGGCAGTTGTGAGGGATGGAAGAGGAAGAAGGGTTGGTGGCGATGTTTGCGGAGGAAATCGACGATTTTGTCGTTGAAGAGGTCCTGGGAGTAGGTGACTTTCCCGGTCATGTCGTGGCGGATGGCCGCGTTTTCCGGGGATTCTGAACCGGGGTGGTTGCCGCAGTCGGGATGGGTGTTGCCGGGTATTTCGACGATGTCGCCATTTTCAAAGAGGAATGGCGGGTAGAAGCCGTGGCAGAGTTGATGGTCGTAGTAGCCGTAGTGGTAATCCCATCCATGCCGATGAATGCGTTCTGGCGTTGTGGCAAAGCCCCATTCGAGTTTGCCAATTTGTCCCGTGACATAGCCTGCGCGTTGTGCGATTTGTGCGAGGAAGACTTCGTCGGGGCGTTCTTGAAGGCCGGTGTTGTTGATGAGTTCGGCGATGTGTTCAAAGGTCATCGCGCCTTCGGCCATGGGGCGGTAGAGACCGCCTCTGGTGAAGGTCCATCGGCCCGCGTGTGCGTCGTGATAGCCGGTCATGAGGCTGGCGCGCGCCGGGGCGCAAAAGATGCAGCCATAGGCGCGGGTGAATTGCAAGCCTTCGCGGGCGAGGCGGTCAATATTGGGGGTTTGAAAGTGTTTTTGGCCGTAGCAGGAGAGCATGCCGCGGCCGAGGTCGTCGCCGTAGATGTAGATGATGTTGGGGTTGGACATGGAAATTCCTTTTATAGCTCGGTGACATCGATAGCCTTGCGCTGTGCTGTCGCCTGGTGCGCGGCATGGATGATCGAGAGGTTGTGGCGGGCGTGTTCGGCGGTGATTGGGGGTGAGTTGCCTTCTGCGAGTGCTTTTAAGGTGGCGGCAAAATAGTTGGCGTGTCCAGCGCGGGATAGGGCGTCGGTGCTGAGGCCGTGGTCGAGGTCAACGGGTTGCCATCTGCGGTCGGCTTTGTCGAGGTAGCGGAGTTCGCGCCCGCGCCCGACAATGCGGATGGCATGTGTGCGGGTATAGACTTCGCATATACTCTGGTCACCGCCGGGCATGCCCCAGGATGTCGAGACGGTGGAGATTGCGCCGTTTTCGTGTTCAAAGAGGAGGAAGGCGACGTCATCGACGTCGAAGTCGAAGAATTTGGTCTGTACGCGGGCTTCGACGTAGCGTACGGGTGAGCCGATCATGGTTTCGACGAGGTAAATTTCGTGGTACGCAGTGTCGCCGATACAGCCGCCGCCGGCTGCTTTTGATGCGCGCCAGACGTTGTTGGGGTCGGCCTGGTCTTCTGTTTTGCCAGCGAGGGAGAGGGCGCGGCCCGTTTGGGGTATGCCCGTGTTTTCTCGGCGCAATAGTCTGAGTGCTTCTGCGGTGCCGGGTGTGTAGAGGAAGTTGTGTACGATGGCGTAGGGGACATTGTGTTTTTTTACGGCGTCGAGGAGTTGGTCGGCTTCTTCGAGGGATGTTGCCATGGGTTTTTCCGAGATGATGGCGACGCCCGCTTGCGCGGCTTCGATGACGTGTTCGGCGTGCAGGTGATGGGGGGTGGCGATGATGACGGCGTCGAGTTCGGCGCGGTCGAGCATGTGGCGATGGTCTTCGTAGCGTTGTTCTGATATGATGTCTGCTGCTGTGCCAACGCGATTTCTGTTTTCGGGGATGGGATCGGCTATTGCCGAGATATTTACGAGGTCGGGTATATCGAGCAGGCCCTGGAGATGGGATTTTTGGACGATGCCGCCGCAGCCGATCAGGCCCAGGCGGATGGGGTGGTTTTGTTCACGGGGCATTGCGACCATTCCTTTCTGCGATTTTTTGCGCGATGTATTCCGCGTCGCGTCCCACGCCGCGCAGGAGATGCGATCCGACGGTGTGTTGAAATTTCAAGCCGACGAAGAACAGGCCGGGGATGCAGACGCCGCGTGTGTGTATGGGTCCGTTTTTGTCAAATGCGGATTCGGGATGATGCACGCGGATGAATTTGTGGTCGGATCTAAAGCCGGTACACCATAAGACGGTCAGGTCTTTTAGGCTGACAATTTTGCCGTTGGCACAGACGATTCCGCGATGGTCAGCATCTATTACGCGACCGACTCGTTGTACGCCATAGTGTTTTGAAAGCCAGCGCGGCGATGGCGCCATGGCGGGGTCGCCGCCCTGCCATTGGTGCATAATACGCCGTCCGATCAGCGTTTGTCGCTGGATTTCAAATATTGGGAGCATGCGCGAGAATACGCCGATGGGGACTCCCAGTATAGACCATGGGACGACGCCGTTGCCGCTGAGTGCAAATGAGAGGTTTTCAAATTGATCCGATTGTGCGAGGTCCAGGCAGATTTGAACACCACTGCTGCCGCTGCCGACGATGAGGACGTTTGCCGTTGTGATCTGGTCGGGGTTTCGATAGGCCGATGAGTGTAGCTGGGGGGTTGTTTGTGGCAGTTTTTTGGCGGCGTCTGGGACAAAGGGTTGGGCCGCATGCCCGGTGCAGATGGCGACGTTGGTCGTTTGATAGGTTTTGGTGTCTGTATGGACGTTCCAGATGTTTTCTCCTTCGGCGACTTGCGTGACGGTGACGCCTTCTTTTAATGGGGGATTGACCATCTGGCGATACGCGCAGAAATAGTCGAGTGCTTCTTCGCGCGTGGCGGTGTCGTACCAGGCTTTGTGCGGTGCGAACGGTTTTTGCATGCCGGGCAAGGTGTTCATCCAGTTGGCTGTGTTTAACCGAAAGCTGTCCCAGCAGTTGTGCCACGCAGAGAACGCCTGGTCACGCTCCAATACGAGGTGCTCGACCCCGCGTTGTTGCAAGAAATAACTCAGTGTAATGCCGGCTTGTCCACCGCCGATAATGATGGTGTTTATCATACACGCTATCCCTTAGATTACAAATTTATGCTTCAAAATAGCGCGTTGACAGAGGTTTTGCAAGCCAGTTCAAATTTGGTCTGACGATGGGGGATTTTGGTTGTATATTGGCGGGGTGCGTTTTAATTATTCGATTGAAAGGATGAGATTATGTTGATGACTGGTGGTCAGGCTGTGGTTGAGACATTGGATGCCTGGGGGGTGGATGTGGTGTTTGGTATTCCGGGAGTTCACACGCTCGCGCTTTACGATGCGCTTTACGAGCATCCGCGCATTCGGCATGTGACGACGCGGCACGAGCAAGGGGCGGGTTTTATGGCCGATGGGTATGCGCGGGCTTCTGGGCGCGTGGGTGTGGCGTTGACGACGACGGGTCCGGCGGCGGTGAATGCGTTGACGCCAATTGGGGAAGCGCACGCGGAGTCGTCGCCCGTGTTGCTGATATGCAGTGGTCCTACGGATGAAACAAATGGCACAGATGCGGGTGTCTTACATGATATGCGGGACCAGTTTGGGACGTTGTTTTCGGTGACGGGGCGCGGGCAGCGCGTGTCGTGTGTAGAGGAGATACCAGATGCGCTATCAGAGGGTTTTGAGGCGATGAAGTACGGGCGTCCCCGGCCCTTTATTTTTGAAGTTCCGCTGGATGTTTTTAAGGAAGAAGCAGAGGTAAAGATTGACGAGCCAGCGCACCGCCCGCCCCATAAGCCTGAGGAGGCTGCGCTCGATGCAGCGGCGGAGATGATTCAGTCTGCGCGCAAGCCGGTGTTGATCGCGGGTGGGGGGACGCAAGATGCGAGCGATGATGTGATTAAGTTAGCGGAAAAACTCGGCTTGCCGGTGGCTGTTACCGCCAATGGGCAGGGGGCTGTTCCGGCGGATCACCCTTTGTTGGTGCGCGGTGAGGCGATGAACAAGTGTTTGAACGAGGCGGATGTGGTGATTGCTGTGGGTACGCGTCTTGGCTTTCGATTTGAGCAGATGTGGAAGGGGACACCGGAGAAGCTCATTCATCTGGATATTGATCCGGAGGTGATCGGGCGGTCGTTTGAGCCAGATGTTGCGCTGATTGGCGATGCGGGCGAGGGGTTGAGGGGATTGTACGCGCGTCTGGATGGGGTGAAGTCCGCGTGGGATGTCGGTGATTCTGTGCCGCAGGCGTCCGGTCAGTGGGAGGAGAAACCTTTTCCCGAATTGTTGGGGGTTTTGCGGGATGTTCTGGATCGGGATGCGGTGGTTGTGAACGATATGACGATGATTAGCTATCAGGCACGTCGCCATTTTCCGGTTTATCAGCCGCGCACGTTTTTGTCGCCTACGGTTTATGGAACGCTGGGGTTTTCCATGCCAGCGGCTGTAGGTGCCAAGGTCGCGTGTCCAGATAAGCAGGTGGTGTCGCTGTGCGGCGATGGCGGGTTTATGTACACGGCGACAGAGCTTTCGACCGCGGTTCAGCAGGGGGTGTCATTGCCGGTTGTTTTGTGCAATGATAATACTTATGACGCGATTAAACGGGCGCAAGATCGGGAATGTGATGGGCGGAATATTGCCGTGGAGTTGGCGAATCCCGATTTTGTGATGTTTGCACAGAGTTTTGGTGTGCAGAGCGTTCGCGTGACTGATGGACAGGGGTTTGGTGAGGCGCTCGAAGAGGCATTGCAAGCCAAGGGACCGACGCTGATTGAGGTTTTTTTGCCGGAGTATTCTTGAGAAGTGCATCCTTATGAGTGGTAGATAAAGACAGACGCGGGAGAATATTATGGCAGCAAAGCGAAAAAAGAGGCGGCACCGAGGGGCTGCTGGCAAGGCGAATGCGGATTTGACGGCGCATATTCGGTCGTTGGGGTTGACGAGTGTGGGGCAATACCAGGCGTGGTGTCGCGATCATGGATTTAATGGGGCGCTGAATAAGAGCTGGCAGGAGCGACGGCAGGAGCGCAAGGTTGCAGACCGGGCAATTGATGAGGAGTTGGCCGAGCAGGAATTTGTGCGCCATATCAGTGCGTTGGGGTTAAAGACGGTTGCGGATTATACCGCGTGGTGTACCGCGCACGGGTTGAGTACGGGGACGCATAAGAGTGTTGCTCAACGCAAGAAAGAGAGCGATTTGGCCGAGCGCATAGAGAGCGATGCGGTTTTGGCGAGGATGAAAAATCACACGCGGCGGCCACAAGAGACGATTCAGGCGATTTATGAGGGCAAGCTGTCGGAGGCGGAGTTAAATCGCCCGCATTTGCAAAAGATCCAGCGGGCTTTTGATGGGCTGGGGAGAGACCGCAAGGGGCGGCGCGCGCTGTTGCAGTTGTTGCTTCACGTGGAAAAACGAGGCGATTTTTTTGACGTCAAGCCCGCGATTGTGCGCCTGGGACCTTCTGATGGCAATACATTTATCGAGGGTTTGGGCGCGCTGGCGCGCTGGCACAAGCGGTGGTTGCGCGATCCAGGGGAGTGGCGGCCAGACTCGCACAATGGGCGCAAGCAGTTTGGTTCACTGGCGCGCCATTTGCTCGCGAAGTACGATGTGCCCGCGTTTATGGATATTGCGTGGTTTCTCGGCGAGGACGACGAGGCGCGGCAGCAGCAGGGCTGGTTTGTGCATGTGGGGACAGGCGGGAATATCCGCAAGGCAGATGTTCCGCTGACGCTGACGAAGAAGATGGCGCATTTGTTTTTGGAGTCGCCGCACGATTACACGATTTACGAGGCGTTTCGGCGCGGTCAAATTCTGGGGCTTGGCGGGGAAGAGCCGCTGGTGCGCGCGGTGAATAGTACGCGGTTGGGATCGTCTTTTGAGTGCGAAGATTTCTGGCATAAGGTGGTGCATTTTTTTGTGAATAATCCAATGCTCGATCCCGATGAGGTGGGACCGATTGTGGATTATATTCACAATCAGAAATACGTGTCTCGAGAAGAGACGGTTGGTGGCGAGGTTGTGCAGTTGCCGCCCGAGCAGCCGAATTTTTCGATTAAGGGGCGCAGTATGGTCAAGTTACTTCGGCAGGTCGAGATGTGGCACCGGCAGTTGGCGCGGCAGAATCGCTTGCCCGCAAAGGTGTGGGCGCCTTCGGGTCTCAATGAGCTGGATTGGACGGCGACGGATAATTATGGGAATGAAAAGGAGCGGTGGACGATTACGGAGTTGCTGTCGGTCAAAGAGTTGTCCCTCGAGGGACGCAAGATGCATCACTGCGTGGGGTCTTATGCGAATAATTGCAAAACCGGGAGATCGTCGATCTGGACAATGCAGGTTACGACGCCAGAGGATGAGACACTTCGGGTGATGACGATTGCGGTGCAAAATGGCAGCCGAAGCATTACGCAGGCGCGCGGGAAGTGCAATGCGCGACCCAATGGCAGGACGCCCAGTGGCAAGCGTCGGGATTTTAGCAAGGAGTATGAACGCCATTTGCGGAAGTCGCGCCATGTGTTGTATTTGTGGCGAGAGCAAGAGGGGTTGTCTATGTCGCGTGGGGTGTGAGGGAATGGACGAATAGACGAATAGACGAATCAGCGAATCAGCGGATCATAGCAGTTCATAGGCGCACAGGTGTCGGCTATTCATACCGCAACGCTGTGGCTGGATCGGTCAGGGCTGCGCGAATCGCCTGTGTGCTCACGGTCATGATCGCGATTGCCATTGTTAGCAATCCGCTCGATACAAAGACCAGCGCGCCCAGATCTATGCGATACGCAAATCCCGCCAACCATTCATTCATGACCCAATAGGCCAGTGGAAATGCGATTATATTGGCGAGCAGGACCAGGATTACAACTTCCCGCGAGAGCAAACGTATGATATTGGGGACGGATGCGCCGAGGGTCTTGCGAATGCCAATTTCTTTGGTGCGCTGCTCGGCTGTAAATGCCGCGAGGCCAAACAGTCCCAGACACGCTATTATAATCGCCAGCCCGGCAAATAAAGTTATAAGTGTTCCTATCCGTTGTTCAGCCAGATAAAAATTCGCTAAGTTTTCGTCTAAAAAACGGTAATAAAACGGCTTTTCGGGAATATATTTCCGCCACATTTCTCCGATATATTTAAGCGTTTCATCAATATTCTCACCGCGAATTTTTAGTGTTAGTACGTTGAATTTGGGTTGCCACATCGCAATCGCCACGGGGCGGATGATTTCGTGTAGCGACCGGTTGTGAAAATCTTTTACCACGCCGATTACAACGCCTTTCTCCCGGTTTGATGCAGCCCATCCAAACGCCTTTCCAAGCGGCTCGGTCCACCCCAATCGCTTCACGGCAGTTTCGTTCAGGATAAATGCCTGAGATGTGTCGGTTGTCACTGATAGTGAAAAATTGCGACCCGCTACGAGTTCCAGATCATAGGTGTCTAAAAAGGCTTCATCCACGCCCAGGACGCGCATCCGCCAGTCTTCCCCTCCCCTGCCTTCGGGAAATACCCTGTCCAGTTGTCCCCCATATCCCATTGAAGAATGCGATGCCGATGCTTTCAAGATGTTTGGGTGCTTCAGATATTCATTTTTGATATTCAAATAATCGTCTGTCAAGCGTCGATCTGTAGAAAATAGCCAGGTCATGACCATGAGATCTTTGTCAAATCCCAGATTTTTGTTCTGTACATAATTCAACTGTTGATATACGGTGTATGTGCCCGCGATTAAAAATGTCGAGATCGCAAATTGAAATACCACGAGGATCTGTCGCAGTCGGCCGCTTCTGGTACTCGAGACAAGCGTGCCTTTCAGTACTGTTACGGGCCGAAAACTGGATAGAAATAGCGCGGGATATCCTCCGGAGAGCAGGCTTACCAGTACGGTTAAAACAAATAGCCCGGCAATCGCATACCACAGGGTCTGTCCTTCGAGTGCTATTGTTTTTCTGGCAAAGTTGTTCAGGAGGGGGAGAGAAAATTTCACAATAATTAGCGACAATAGCCCGGCCAACAGTGCGGTCAAAAATGTCTCTCCCAGGAACTGTCGGATCAATTGGGCGCGGTAGGCTCCCACTACTTTTCGCAACCCGACTTCGCGTGCCCGTCGCGCAGAGCGCGCTGTTGACAGGTTCATAAAGTTGATGCACGCAATCAGTAAAATGAACAGTCCGATGATTGCAAACAGGTACACATACGTGATGTCGCTATGAGATGAGATGCCATAATCCACTTTGGAATACAGATAGATTCGCTCTAAGGGTTGCAAAAAATAGGTGCTCTTTTTGACGATCTCATCGCCCATATATCGCGCCATGAATTCAGGCAATTTTGCTTCGAGTGCTTTAACATCTGCGCCTTCTCGCAATAAGATGTAATTGTGTGCCGGTCGCCAGGTTGAATCCACCGCCCAGTTTTCAAATACGTTCCGCGTCCAACGGGTATTTACCGTTGCACATACAATGTCAAATTGCATGGTTGATTGTCGAGGCACGTTTTTCAGTACCCCGGTAATCGTATATACCCCACCCATATACCGGTCATCAACGGTAAGCACTTTTCCTATTGGGTCGTCATCCCCAAAAAATCGCCGCGCGGTTGCTTCTGTCACCAGGATGGAAAGCGGTTCTTTGAGTACTGTCGCGCGATCTCCCTTCACCAGTTCAAAATCGAAGACTTCCAAAAAATCGGGGTCCGTCAAACAGAATCGCTGATCAAATTTGCGGTCTTTATAAGTGGTCCAGATATAATTCCACGACAGATATCGCACGACTGTTTCGATCTCTGAATAATCTTTTTTTAGTGCGGGTCCCGCTGCGCCCGATGTGCCAAAACCCATGTCACGGGCGCCGTCATCGTTGCGCATCTCGCGGATCAATTTGTAGATCCGGTCACTTTTTGTGTGAAATCGATCTACGCGAAATTCATCGTGAATAAATAATCCGATGAGGACACAACAGGCCACGCCCACCGATAATCCCAGTACATTGATCAGCGAGTATCCCTTGTGGCGCATCAAATTTCGCAGGGCGATTTTCAGATAGTTTTGGAACATGTTTTTTTACAAAATGGGATTATAGCTGTTCATCCCGGTCTAACCATCCGTCCGATAGATGTACGATGCGATCTCCGTAAGCGGCGTTTTCTCTGACATTGGTCGGGCAACCAGTTACTTCAGACAATGCGCCACTGCGTCCCTGTACGTTTCGAGCTCTGGGGTTTTCAGGTTCTTCACCTTGGCCAGATCATCCCATTTCCTGAGGTGCACGGCATTCTGATAGTAAGGATTGCTTTCGAACTCGGTCCTTTCCCGATCTGACATGAGGCCTCCTTGCAGTTGGAAACTATGCTTAGAGGCTTCGGAAAGGGTGTTGTAGTAGGTCGAATCCGTGGTGCAGATGTATCGCTTGGCCGGAACGTGAAGTTTCACCGGTTCGGTCACCGCCTCGATAAAAAAGGGCGCTATGTACGCGGCGCCCACTTCTTCGTGGAGAAAGTCCTGGGTATGGAAATCTGCGTTTTCTGCGTGTTCGTCCATCAGAAAATGGCCGATATCGTGCAATAGTGCGGCAGTTATCTGAATCGCGTCTCCATTGGCGAGCTGGGCCAGATTGGCGCACTGGAGCGCGTGTTCGAGTTGCGTTACGACTTCGTCGTAGTGGGACTGGCCCCTCGCTTCCATGTAGGTGAACAGGGCATTTATTTTTTTTTCGGGACTGCCTTCGGCCAATTCGTTCGCGAGTGTTGGATCGACGTGTTCCTTCATTTTGGCACCATCTTTCTCTAAAAATGTTCGGGTGATAAATTTAATTGGAGGGATTACAACTGCTCATCCCGGTCCAACCATCCGTCCGATAGGTGTACGATGCGGTCTCCGTAAGCGGCGTTTTTCTCTGAGTGCGTGCATTGGACAATGGTTACGCCTTCGGCATTCAGGTGTTTGAACAGGGTCATGATCCGCTCGCCTTCTGCCGAGTTTAAGTTGCCGGTTGGTTCGTCTGCCAGGATCAGTTTTGGCTGTGTGATCAATGCCCGGGCTATGCCTACCAGTTGTTGTTGTCCGCCGGATAACTGGTTGGGGAATAGTCGCTTTTTTGCCACGATGTTGAAGCGGTCCAGCATTTCGGCGATGCGGCCTTTGCGTTCAGCGCCTTTTACTTTTTGATACAGGAGGGGGGTTTCCAGGTTTTCGCCGACGGTTAGTTCGTCGATTAGATGGTAGCTTTGAAATACAAATCCGATGTGGTCGCGATGTAGCTCGGTCAATGCGCGTTCGTCCAGTTTGTGAACTGCGCGGTTGTAAAAATGGTACTCTCCATTCGAGGCGGTGTCCAGCATGCCCAGGATGTGCAATAGGGTTGATTTGCCAGCGCCAGAGGGTCCCATGATGGATACAAATTCACCTTCGCGGATTTGCAGGTCAATGCGCCGCAGTACGAATGTTTTTACGATGCCGTTTTCGTAGTATTTTTCGATGTTTTTTAGTTCGATCATGTCTGTCTCCTTATTAGCTATCAGCGGTTAGCTGTCAGTCCCCAGCCCTTCACACTTCACACTTCCTATGCGCGGCGTTCGAACAGGATAGATACCTCGTGTTCGGATGGTTCGCCAATTTCTACGAGCGACCATTCCTGGTCGTAGTTTTCCACAATCCGTTTCAAACTCGTTACTCTCTGTTCATGGGGTTCGGCGTGTTCCTCCCAGGCGAATAGTTCCATGCGGTAATCGTATTTTCTGCTTTTGCCGTTTACCACTACGGTTACTTCCACGGTGTCTTCGGCGTCCAGAGGTGGCAATTTGATCGAGATTTTGGGCATGGTGATTCTCCGGAACAACGGTCAGGGGGTGACCACAGGGGGTCGCCCCTACTCATACCGCAGGGCGTCAACGGGATTGGAACGCGCAGCGCGGATGGCTTGAAGGCTTATGGTACACAGGGCGATGACAACGGCTAATAGGCTACACAGAATATAGATTTTTATGCCGGGTTCAATGCGATACGCAAAGCCGTTGAGCCACTGTCCCATTGCCCAGTAGGCTATGGGCCAGGCGATGAGATTGGCAATGGTGAGGAGGAGTACAAATTCTCGTGACAACAGTGCAATAATCTCACTTACCGATGCGCCCAATACTTTGCGGATGCCTATTTCTTTGGTGCGCTGAGAAACAGATAGGGATGCGAGGCCGAATAAACCCAGACACGCGATTAAGATTCCAAATCCCGATGCGTACCAGACGATTTGGAGCCAGCGCTGTTCTCTGCGGTATTGCTGGTTGACCTGTTGGTCCAGGAATGTAAATGCAAATGGGCGCGCGGGTTCTATTTTTTTCCAGGTTTCTCGCAGCAATTCAATACTGCCGTTTATGTCTTCTGGACGAATACGCACGAGAATGACGCTCGGGCCACCATCTGGCGATGTGTGAAATACGATTGGGTCGATTTCGTTGTGAAGCGATTCGAAGTGAAAATTTTTCACCACGCCAACCACCTGGTGCGGCTCTGTTCTGTTCAGGACGGGAAAGGGTTGTCCAATGGGGTTATCCCATCCAAAAATATTTGCGAGTGTTTCATTGACAATTACGGCGCGGTTGGGGTCGCTGGGAAATTCTGGGGAAAAGTTTCGCCCCATTTTCAGATCGATGCCCAGTGTTTTCAGATAGGCTTCGTCAATCCACATGGACCAGATCCTGAGCAAGGTGCCATCGGGCAAGAGGTGGCCTCTCAGTTTTGTGCTGTTGATGAATGAATAGCCACCACCGGCAATATTTACGATGTGGTCGTGGTCGCGCAAGACTTCGCGCAAGCGCTGGAGGTTTTCGCGCGTGGCGTTGCGCAAGACGACGGTCTGCTCGCTGGTATATCCCAAATTTTTTGTTTGCAAATAATCCAGTTGTTGCGCCATGATTCCCGTGCAGATCATCAATACGATTGACAAGGCATATTGCACGATGACGAGGGTGCTTGTGAAGGGTTTGCGCCGTTTTGTCCGCGTGTTGCCCTTGAATACCGATATGGGTTGTAATTTTGACAATATTAGTGCTGGATAACTGCCTGCGGCGAGTCCGACAAATACGAGTACACCTGTGAGCGCGACGATCAATTCCCAACCGGGGATGAGTGTCACTTCTCCGGCAATCATGGCGTTGAATACGGGTAAAAACAATCTGGCAAGTACCAGTCCCAGGATCAGGGCGAGCAAGCTCATGAACAGGGTTTCACCCCAGAATTGTTGCATGACGTTGCCGCGATGTGCGCCCAATACTTTGCGCATGCCCACTTCCAGTGACCGCCGCGCCGAGTATCCGAGGGACAGGGTTGTGAAATTGATGCACGCGATCAACAGCACTGCTATGCCAATGGCTGATAGGACATAGGCGAACATGGGGCTGATGGTTTGTTCGTATCCTCCGGTTACTTCGTTTTGAAAATGAATTTTTACGAGTGGTTGTAATTGGAATTGAAATGCATCGGCGCGATCTTGAATGCGCCCCCATCTGATCCAGTTACTTCGCTGTCTGGTCAGTCGCTCGGTGGTAAATGTGGCGAGTTTTTCGTTTAATGCGGTCGCCTGATTCGCGTCGTGGATTTGAACATAAGTCGATACGCGCGCGCCCGACGCATTCGACATTTGAAAATGCCATTTGTTATCTCGATACGCACTCTCAAAGGGGATGAGTATGTCATTTCCACGCATGCTCGAGGTCAGTGGCAATGCTTTCATAATGCCTGTGACGACATACTCCCGGGGGTCCCGAATGCCCTTGATACGCAGCGACTGGCCGATCACACGGGCGTAATTTTCTGTTTCATCAAAGTATTTTTTCGCCACGCGCTCGCTGATGACCACGCTGTGCATGTCGTCAAGTGCGGTATTTGCATCTCCGGCTAATAGCGGATAGGTGAATATCTGCAAATACGCGGGATCTATTAGTGCAATGCGTTCCCCAAATAGCTTATTCCCACGCTCGATAATCACATTTGAATTGGCAAATCGCGTTGTGTGAGCGATTTCTGGGAATGTTTCTTTCAAGGCGGCTGCGAGTTCTGTCGGCTGTTTTACCGTTCGTGCGATTTCGCCTTCTTTCGTGATTTCCCGCGCCAATACCCGAAAGATCACATCTCTGTTTTTGTGAAATCGATCAAAAGACCATTGCTGATGTACTGCGGAAAAAATGAGCACACAGCACGCCATCCCTATCGCGAGTCCCAGGATGTTGATTGATGCGTACAATTTGTTCCGCATCAAATTTCGCAGGGCGATTTTGAGATAGTTTGTAAGCATGCGGTTTTTCCGCTATTCCCTGATGTTCTCTGTGACGACATGGCCGTCGAATAAGTGGATGATGCGATTCGCGTAGCCCGCGTCGTGCGAGTTGTGCGTCACCATCACGATTGTGGTGCCGTTTTTGTTCAGTTCGGTCAACAGATCCATGACTTCGTTGCCGTTTGCCGAGTCCAGATTACCCGTTGGCTCGTCTGCGAGGATGATGTTGGGGTTTGCTATGACGGCTCTGGCCACGGCTACGCGCTGCTGCTGACCGCCGGACAATTGTTGCGGGAAATGCTTTTCGCGGTGTTTGATGCCCATGTATTCGAGGGATTCATCCAGGCGCTGTTTGCGCTCGCTGGCTGGTAAGCCCAGGTATAGCAGGGGCAGTTCCACGTTTTCGGCTACGGTCAGTTCGTCAATGAGGTTGAAACTTTGGAATACAAAGCCGATGTTTGACTTGCGGGTGTTGGCTCTTTGCCGCTCGGTGTGTTTGGATACTTCTTCTTCGTTCAGAAAGTATTCTCCGTCGCTGGGGTTGTCCAGCAGACCGAGTACGTTCAAGAGTGTGGATTTGCCGCATCCCGATGGTCCCATTACGGCGACAAATTCGCCTTCGTCAATGTCTATGTTGACATTGTTCAGGGCGGTTGTTTCCACTTCTTCAGTGGTATAGACTTTCTGGAGGTTGACGGTTTTGATCACTTTACTGCTCCTTTCGTGAGAGCGATTAGCTTACCGCTTTAACACCAACTTATCGATTTCTTCGTAATTGTCATATGACGATGTGACCACGCGCTCGCCGGGGGAGAGGCCGGCGAGGACTTCGAAGTATTCGGGGCTTTGGCGGCCTATGCGCACTTCGCGGCGTATGGCTTCGTCGCCTTCGACGACAAATACCCAGTTGCCGCCTGTTGTTTGATAAAATCCACCGCGCGGAAGCAAGAGGGCTTCTTCGGGTGCGTCGAGTTCCAATCGTATCTGTTCTGTTTGACCGCGCCGAATGCTTTGAGGTGTCGCATCCACAAAATCCATATCGACTTCAAATTGTCCTTCTAAGACTTCGGGAAAGACCCGACGGATTGTGAGTTCATAAGCTTCATCGTCGATTTCAATGGTGCCTTTGAGTCCTTTTGTGATTCTCGTAATGTAAAATTCATCGATGCCCACCCGCATTTTATAGGCGTCGAGTACATCGACCTGACCAATGCGCCTTCCCCTGTTCATCAACTGGCCGATTTCTGCATTTAATTGGGATAATTGCCCGGCAATTGGCGCGCGCACAGTCAGGTTTTCCAATGGACGGCGCACATGCTCCAATTGCCGTTGCAAACTCCTGGCGCTCGTGTCCAGTGCAGCGAGTTGGTTGATGCGGTACAGCGAGTCCTGGCGTACTGTTTCCAATGCAAATGACCTGCGTTTTTGATCGTTTTGATATCGATCCCGCGCACTTTCAAACAGGTCTTGGGAAGTCAATCCGCGTTCGAACAAAACTTTCTGTTTTTCGTGTTGGCGTTCTGTCTCCCGCAAGTTCAATTCAACGCGCATCAGTTCCTGGCGGTTGCGAATAGCCCGATTTTCCAGGTTCAACCGGGTGTTTTCCATGTTGTTGATTTGTTCAAATAAACGGGCTTCCTGGGTTAAAATATTTTGTTCCAGGGTGGGGTTTGACAATTTCAAAATGGGCATGCCTTTTTCGACCATTGTTCCTTCTTCGAGGAAGATTTCCTCTATTTGTCCGCCTTCCAGTGCGTCGATATAATATGTCTGAATTGGCAATACGGTGCCGCGCTGGACGGTAAATTCCTGAAAGGGACCGCGCGTGACTTCTGAGATGGTAATTCGATCGACCTGTACATTGAGTCTGGCGCTGTGGTCGCCAAAGACAGCCATGTAGATCACGGCACACACAAATACCGCGATCCCGCCGATGCTGGCGATGCGCTTTGGTGTCCATACTTTTTTTTCGACTCTGCGGTCCATGCCGTCTTGGCCCGTGGCTTCCGGTGACGGTTGGGACGATGAAGAACCACTGCCTACAAAGCTGGGTACGGCTTTCTTTTTTTGCGGATCATCTCGTTCGGGTGTTGACACGTTTGTACCCTCTATCCAGAGTTTGGTGTGAATGCTGAATGGGAAAAATAGTCATACTTTGAACAATATTCAACTTTGTTTTGCGTCAATGGGACTCTTATTTTACTCCGTCCGCAAGGCATCCACTGGATTTGTCCGTGCGGCTTTGAGGGCTTGATAGATCATGGTTGCAATTGCGAGCAAGAGCGCGAGAGCACCGCCTATGAGAAAATACACGGGATGTAGATTGATGCGATAGGCGAAGTCCTGCAACCATCTGCCTGCAAACAGATAGGCTATGGGACTGGCGATCACACAGGCGATTATTACGAGTTTGACAAATTCTTTGGATAACAAACCAAAAATACTGAATACCGATGCGCCCAGGACTTTCCGTATGCCGATTTCTTTTGTTTTTTGTTCTGCGCGAAACGATATAAGGCCCAATAGTCCCAGGCAGGCTACGAAGACTGTCAGTCCGGAAAACACGGTTAGGGCATTCCCCGTGCGGATTTCATTTTGATAACGCACATGTGTCAGGTCATCATTCAAAAACCAGAAAGAGAATGGGATTTGCGGTAAAAATTCATGCCATGTTTTTTCTATAAAAGCGAGTGTTTCCGGTATGTTCTGTGTGCCCAATTTGAGATAGAGAAATTTGGCGCCTCCCGTAAAAACCCTGAATACAACGGGCCGGATGGTATTGTGCAATGTCTGAACGTGAAAATCTTTTACCACGCCTATCACATATCCCTCTGACTCTTTTTTTTCTTTGAAACGCCTGCCAATAGGATCGTCCCATCCCAGATGTCTTACGGCTGTTTCATTTAAGATAAATGGCCGACCTTTTTCCTGATATGCTTGCAGTTTTTTGTTGTATTCTTGCCACTCTTCAAGAGTTATTATTTTGCCTGGCGGCCTTGGTGGTTCTGGTGCCAGACGGCCTGCCACGAGTTCGATGTTGAAGAAGTCCAGAAAATCGCGGTCAATATCAAACAGGCCCATCTGCCAATCGGCGTCACTGCCTTCAGCCTGAAACGTATCTGTCGCATGAGATCCCCCTTGTGGGAAACGGGTGGCTGTTGCTTTTAAAATATTTGGGTGTGCCGTGAACACCTCTTTTACCGTGGGAATGCGCCATCTCAGATCGTCTCGATTCCCGTGATGTATTTGCCGAGAATAGATGAAAATCGGTATGCCAACCACGAGTTCTTTGTCAAATCCGAGGTCTTTATTTCGGATATACGCGAGTTGCTCTTGTACGACAACAGTTCCTGTGATGAAAGCTATTGAAATTGCAAATTGAAAGATCACGAGTGCTTTTCGCAGTCCAACGTGTTTCGATCCGGGTATCCAATCTCCTTTTATTACCTGTGTGGGCAAAAATGATGAGAGTACAAATGCGGGATAACTTCCCGCGAGTACACCAACGCCCAGTCCAAATCCGATCAATCCGATCAGCCACCACAGATTTTCAGTGCTGTACAATGTCAGATCCCGCTGGATAAAGCTGTTAAACCACGGCAGGACCAGTTCAAATAGCGCGACAGCCACCACCATTGCAGCCAGTGACACGAGCACAGATTCGCCCAAAAATTGTCCGATCAATTGCTGGCGAGATGCGCCTACCACCTTTCGCAATCCCACCTCTCGCGCTCTGGTGGATGAACGCGCTGTTGAGAGATTCATAAAATTGATACAGGCGAGTACGAGAATAAAGCCAGCGACGAGTCCGAAGGCATATACCTGCTTGATATCGCCATGGTCTCTAAACTGAAGCCCTAAATCCGGATGGGTATAAAGGTGCCTGCGGATGAGAGGTTGCAAGATGTACCGGGTCGTTTGGCGCACCTCATCTCCCATGTATCGCGCTATCAAATCGGGTAGCTTTTGCTGTAGTGCGCGGTGGTCGTATCCTTCGGCCAATAGAATATATGTGAAAAAGGGACGAAAAACACCCGTGGGTTGCCAGATAGACCACATGTTCGCCGTGTTGCCCTTTGGCGTGGCGGTCAGGCAATCAAACGCAAAGGTCGAATTGGGCGGAAAGTCGCGCACAATACCGGTTACAAAGTAGGTGCCGCTCAGTTCCTGGTGATCCACTTCCAAGGCTTTTCCAATCGGATTCTGATTCTGAAAGAATTTGCGCGCCATGGATTCTGTTAGCACCATTGCGCCCGACTGCGTCAATGCCGTGTTCGGATCGCCGGTTATAAATGGAACGGTGAACACATTGAAAATCTCTGGGTCTGCCACACACATGTCTTGCTGAAAAAAGCGGGTTTGGCTTTGCACCCAGGCGTCGAGCCGTTGTACGCGAATGGCCTCCTGTACTTCGGGGAAATCGCGCTTTAATGCCGGTGCCAGTGCGCCAGATGCACGCGGATTGACCGATGTGGTATTTTCCATTGACATGACGCGAAAAACGCCGTAGATGCGGTTCGCATGGGCATGGTGTCGGTCATAGCTAAATTCGTACTGAATGTAGAGGATGATCAAAATTACAGACGCCATTCCAATTGCCAGACCCAAGATATTAATCGCTGTCAATCCCCTGTTTTTCAGCAAGGTGCGAATGGTGGCTATGAGATAGCTGCGAAACATATTGACCTCCTGATGCCATTTTCAATGAGGGAAGCATACCGGCGATGCCGGAAATACCGATACCCAATTCAATGCGATACGCGAAAGAGTGAATCTATAAAAAATAGCCAGCAATTTCTGTGCCAAAAGTATCTTTTCTATGTTTTACAAGTAGTTATGAAAAATTGGGCTATGAGTGCTGTTCACTAAGTGTCCGATTTTGATACAGTAGTGTCCGAAAATGAACACTTATACATAAAAACAGGCACATTGTTTTGATTGCAATGTGCCTGCTGTATTATCGGAAGCAGGCATGATATAAGTCGCACGAAATTTGCCAGATTTTTCACGTTCGACAGAACCTGAAAAACCTCTTCTATTAGTTGACAAAAAGCAGGGCATACACTACATTTGGCTCATATCCGCTACGCTCGTAGGCGAGTCTATCTTTTAGCCCCCGTGTGGTGACGCACAGGGGCTTTTATTTTTTAATAAAGGTGAAAAATGCGTCGAATATTTTGATCTTTGGAAAGGAAGATGCCTTATGTCTGAAAATATTACAATTTTGGGTGGGGGTAATACGGCGTTTGCCGCGGCTGCGAATCTGACGTTGAAGGGGTTTGGTGTTACGCTTTGCGAATTGCCGGATTTCAGGGAGATGCTCGATCCCGTGCGCGATAGTGGGGTGATTCATCTGGTAGGTGTTGAGGAGACGGGGGCGGCGAAGGTTCACAGTTTGACCACGGATATTGAGGCAGCTTTGAATGCCTCGGATCTGATTCTGGTGATTGTGCCAGCGTATGCACATAAGCCTTTTGCGCTGGCGTGTGCGCCCTATCTGGGACCCGAGCATACGGTTGTGCTGATGCCGGGTACGTTGGGTACGCTGGAATGGGCGACGTTGTTGAGAGAACAGGGTGTGGCGGGGGTCACGCTTGCCGAGGTGGATACTGCGCCTTATGTGTGTCGGAAGACTGCGCCGGATACGGCGACGATTTGGGGTACTGTGACCGGATTAGGTCTGGGGGTTTTGCCGGCGACGGAGACTGAGCGTGTGCGCGAGCGTCTGTCGCCTTTTTTTCCGGGTATTCAGGCGTATCCAACGGTGATGGCGTGTGGTTTGTCTGCGATGAATCCGGTTGTGCATCCCGCAGGTGTGTTGATGAATGCGGGGCGGATTGAGTATTCTCACGGAGAGTTCTATTTTTACGAGGAGGGGGTTTCTCCGTCTGTGGCGAAGATGATTATGGCTGTGGATGCAGAGCGCAGAGCGATTGCAAAGGCTTTTGGGTATGATCTGGTGGCGGCTGATGAGGCGTTTTATCGCGCGGGTTTTGGTCCGAAGGGGGATTTGTGGGCCGCGATTAATGGCAGCCGGATGCTAACGCAGCTCAAGGCACCGGGGTCGCTTGAGAGCCGATGGCTCACGGAGGATATTCCCTATGGTCTTTCAGCGTGGCACGATGTGGGCGCGCAATACGGGGTGGATGCGCCTTTGATGCGCGGGCTGGTGGATATTGCGTCTGTGGTGATGGGTTTTGATGGATGGACTTCAGGGCGCAGCGTGCGCGAGTTGGGGATTGAGGGGATGGATCTGGAGAGGTTGAATGCGTTTTTGGAGACGGGATTATGAAGTGTGAAGAGTGAAGTGCGAAAAAGAGAAGCTGGAAGTTGGGGGCTGACTGCTGACCGCTCAGTGTGTATTTATGCTGCGTCCTATACCCTACGGGTTCTCATCCTGTCCATCCTTCCATCACTGGATAGAAACACTCCAGTGCAGGCTCTATTCATCCTGATCCGCTTTCATTCAATCAATTCTTTGACATTGTGAACGCGAATATCGACTTCGGGCAGATGGGTGTTCAGGATTTCGGTAATGTGATCCTTGGGACCGATGAAGATCATGATCATATTCTGCGGCACAAAGAATTTTTCGAGAAAGGCACGCACTTCATCATTAGTGACGGCATCAAATCCGCCTTTGCGGATTGGTGATTTGTAAATGGCTCTGCTTACCTCCTGGTTGAGGCTTTGCTGCGGTGTTCTGTCGTGGACAAAAGACTCATTGATCGTTTCGCGATGTTCTTTGAGTGTTTCCCAAAAGCGAGGATTGTCGGGCAGGTTTTGGATGAAGTCGGACATTTTTGCGATCAATTCTTCGCTGTTATCGAGTTGGGGATCGGCATAAATTTGGAGATATCGGACATTTTGTTCGGATAGATCTCGGCAAGAAGTTCCATAGACCAATTTCAATTCTTCTCTGAAATATTTATAGAGCAACCTGGACTCAGGAGGCTGGCCAAGCGTGTCCGATACCATGTTTGGAATATAATTTTCTTCACCTATGCGGCCGCAGGGGACCATCCAAAGACAGAATACATTTTTTAAGTTTGAATAACCCTCAAAAATAAAAGCAACAGGACCAACGTTAGCATTTGTTGATGGGAAATTCAATGAATGTACAAAGCCGCCTGCCTGTCCGCGCATCTTCCTTTCTTCTGTGAAGGGACGAAGTATCTTCGCAATTTCAGTGGAATCGCGGTCTGAGATGACTTTAAAGAATACTACGTCTGTTTTCAGAAGCCGATCCGCGTATTGTCTGACGTCGTATAGTGAGAGGTCATTCAGCGTTTTTAATGAGCGTCTTTTCAGGATGCCAAGGGTTTGTGACAGTGCCAGATTTTTCACCATTGTATAGGTTGGGCGTTTGATCGCGTCTTTGTAATCGGTATTTAGTTGTGATTTTACATATTTCAGATCATACTCTGTAAACTCGAGGTTATATATCAGGTCGCGAATTATTTTTATTGCTTTGCCACTGTTCTCGGATAAGCCATGAATGGAGATGGTCTGGTATGCGTCGCTGGTCGTGAGAGTTAGATGGGTGCCCAGTGCTTCGAGTTGATCCAGGTGCCCCTGTTTTTTTGCCGTCTCCCAAATCAAATTAAAGACCGTTCTTGCAAGGCCAATTTGCGAAGAGGGGTTCACACCGGTTCCTGCGCCGAGAAAGACAATCTCAATTTTGTTGAGGGGAGCGCGTTTGTCGATGCGATAAAAGATGTGGTGGTTGGGAATTTCGGCAAACGCAGATAGGGGACCAAACAGAATAAAGCTAAATGTCAGGATTAAAAATCTTGTCATCGAATATCGCCTTTTGAGAGGTGGAGGAGGTCGTCCTGGCTTTTCTCCGCCATTTTTTTATTCCCCATACCAATAGCGCGACAATGCCGCCCAACAGCGTTAGAAAACCGACCAATGCCAATACGATACGTACATAGTCGCCAAAGGATCGAGGCTTTCGCGGAGGCGGCTCTTTTTTTTCTATTTCTGTGAGGGAGTGGGTGATTGAATTGTCATCTTTCAGATATTGATCGATGATGCGCGGAATGTCTTCTGCGCGGATGGATTTAAGGTCTTGTATCAATTTTGGATATAGCAAGGGATCATCGGCGTGGGCAAATGCGCTGCCAAATGAAATAGCCATGCTTGATCGGTTGTAAAACGCGGAATACAGGGTGTTCAACTGCTGGTTTCGGGCGGCATCGAATTCTGCATCAGAAATGGTTTTCAGATTTACCAATGCCACATGGATCATGTCCTGGATCGTATTTCTGGATATATTATGAGGCAGTTCTGCATAGCAAGTCATCAAGCCGAATCCCTTATGGCTGCCTACTGAGACGCTGAAAGATTTTGCGAGCCGAGAATTGACCAGAGAAGCACTCAGAGAATTTGAGGGCTTTTCCAGCAGACGTTCCACAATGAGCAGACCCGCATAGTCGCGATTGCCTAAATTGGGGGTGTACCAGCCCTTCCTGAATATGGTAAAGTTGAGATTGTTTGATGAGTTTTTTAATCTTTTTCCAAGCACACCACGGTCGGGAGATTGGGGTGCGTACAATTTGATCGGCGTTATATCATTGCCATAAGCTTCGTCGAGTTTGGTGAGGGCATGGTCAATATCCACATCGCCGATGACAACGATAAGTCTTTTTTGCTCGCGCAGGAAATTTTCGTAGTAATCTTTCAATCCAATGGGTTCGAGTTGTCGAATAAATGTCTCCGCACCAAGGCCATCAAAATTTTTCTTGTCATAGATTAAACCATAAAAATAATTCGCAGATCGGCGTTCTGGTTGTGCCAGTCTTTGGCTTCTTTCTGTCAGTACGATCTTTTTTTCTTTTTCAACGACTTCTTCATCGATTACTGTATCGTAATATATGTTGCGGTCTATCTCGACAGCGAGGTCAAATTTGTCCTTTGGAAATCTGAGTGTAAAGCGCGTGAAATGATAAGATGTCACGGCACCACTTTGCCCGCTGTTCTCGGCGATAATCTGGTTGAGTTCGCCCGGTTCATAGCTTCCCCTGTCTATCATAATATGCTCTAAAAAGTGGAGCCGTCCTTGCCTGCCTTCGGCTTCATCTGCAGAACCCGCGCAGTAGAAGGTCTGGTATTCAAAGGAAGGGATGGTGCGATCGACGACGATGACGGCGTCGAGCAGGGGGTTGATGGTGTAGTGCTGTGCGACGAGTGTTTCAGATAATGTCGCTGTGCCGATAAGCTCGTATGCCGTGCAGGTACACGGCAAGAGACATGCGAGAATAGCGATGTACGCGTGGTACTTCATATCGGATATTTGCGGTAAAGGTAGGCGCGACCGGGCTGGTCGCGCCTATTTGTTATCGCGTCAGGTGTTAGAGTTTTTCGATTTCTATGTTGCGGAACCAGATCTGGTTGCCGTGGTCTTGAAGGCCGATGTACCCGGCTTCGGTCATTTCGCGGAATGCGCGGTTGAATTTGTTGCGCGTGCCGTCGGGGTTCTGGTTCGGCGTGGTCCAGCGGTTGAGGTCCATGTCGGTGATTTGCTCGCCGTTCAAGGTGACGCGGATGATGTTGTCCATGGTGTAGAGGATCATGTGATTCCATTCGCCCGCGGGTTTGCAGGTGTTGTGGGTGGGGGCTTGTAAATCATAGACTGCGCCGCAGCATTTGGTGGTTGCGGGTTCGTGTCCGTGCGTGTCCAGGATTTGGATTTCAATGCCGGTTTGCACGGGGTTGTCCAGGTCGGTCCAGCGGAAGAAGACGCCGCTGTTGGTTCTGGGGGGATGTTTGAATTCGAGCGAGAGTTCAAAGTTTTTGAACTGGTCTTCTGTGTAGTACAGGTATTTCCCTTGTTCTGCGGTGCAGAAGAGGCAGCCGTGATCTATGATCCAACCGTCGGGATTGCCGGTGGCTGCCCAGCCGTTGAGGGTTTTGCCGTCGAAAAGTTGCATGTAGCCTCCTTGTTAGGTAGTGATTGCGACGGGTTCTGTGAGATGTTCGCCGCGCATGGCGCGCGAGCGGTCGTAATAGGTCCACAGGTCTTCGAGTTCAAATTCCGCTTCGATGTCTTCTACGGATATATCTTCCATGAGGGATTCGAGTACGAATGTGGCTTCGGGGCGCATGATGTGGATGCGGACGCCTGCGCCATAGGTGCTGTGGATGTCGCCGAGTTTGTTCTGGTTGAAGTCGAGGTGGTACGCTTTGGTGTCTGCGTTGATTTCGGCAAATGCAAAGGGCGGGAGTTTGCCCTGTTCCACGAGGGGCTCACTATAGCCTTGCCACGCGAGGCGGTGACCGCACATGTCGGTGATGGAGCTTTCCTGGGATTGGCTGACGATGAGGAAGACGCCGTAGTCGCGCGCCCAGGCGGCGTGTCGCATGCCGCCATTGAACATGCTGGGAAAGAAGACCATGCGCGCACCTGAGCGGGCGAGCATCATGGCAACTTCGGGGAATTTGAGGTCAAAGCAGATGCACATGCCCACGCGACCACGGTCTGTGGCGAACGTGTTGGCCTGTGTGCCGGGCAGGGTGCCGCGTTCCATTTCGTTGACGGTGGGTTGCACTTTGTGGTAGCGGCCCAAGACGTTTCCATCCCGACCGATGAGGACGGCGGCGTTGAAGGTCTGGTCTTCCCACAACTCTTGCATGCCGACGATGACATGGGTGCCGATTTCCGCGGCTGCTTTGCCAATGGCTTCGGTTGTGGGACCGGGTATGGGTTCGCCCATCCAGGCATCGCTGTCTTGCGGACAGCCGAGTTCTCGCGCGACTTCGGTGAAGCATACAAAGTCGGGGCAATAAGGGGCTGTTTCTTCGAGGTGGCGCACCATGTGTTCTACGTTTTGTTCTGCGTTTTTGTACCCACCTCTGGGGAATGAGACGCTGAGGAGTCGGACGGTTTTCACGGTGTTCTCCTTTCTAAGAATCAACGAATCAGCGAATCAACGAATCAACGAATCGAAGCTCGTAGCGACTTTGGGTGGTTGGGCGGGGTTCGTCTATTCGTCTATTCGTCTATTCGTCTATTCGCTATCGCTCTCCGTAATAGGTGATCAAGCACTGATCCATGACCCAGGATGCACGAGCACCGGTTTCTCCGGTGGATACGCATTGGCCTTCGCCGCGCAGTTCGTTGACGATGGTTTGTATCAGGGGTTGTTGTACGTGCGGGGGATTGGGCGCGGCGATGTGTTCTTCTTTGCCGTTGCGTTTGAGGATGATGTCGGTATCCGCGAAGACGGGGGTCTGGATTTCGCCTTCGGATCCCGTGAATGTGATGCGGTTGTCGGAATGGTCGGCGTGGAAGTTCCAGATGCCTGTGCCTGCGACGCCGCTTTCAAATTCAAATGCAGCGGTTGTTACGTCTTCGGCTTCGTACGTTCCGCCGGTGTTGAGCGCGTAGCCGCTGGCGCGGGTGATGGGGCTGACGAGGAAGTCGAGGATGTCGATGCCGTGTGATGCGAGGTCGAGGAATTTGCCCGCGCCGGCGATGGATGGGTCAAATCGCCAGTTGTTGGGGTTTGTGTCGAGTTTGCCGTATTGGACGATGTGTACAGATGTGAGGGTTCCTATTGCGCCTTCGCGGAGGAGTTCGCGGACTTTCAGGAAGCGCGGGAGTCCGCGGCGGTAATAGGCGACGTAGAGGGGCAGGTTTTTGGCTTTGAAGGCTTCGACCATTTGTACGCATTCGCGGTGGTTCATGGCCATGGGTTTTTCGACGTAACAGGGTTTGCCGGCTTCGGCGACGCGGAGAGCGTAGTCGCAGTGCGAGGAGGGCGGGGTGGCGATGTACACGGCGTTGACGTCGGGGTGGTGGATGACTTCATCGGCGTTGCTGGTGGATTGGGATATGCCGTGGCGTTTGGCGAAGTCCGCGGCTTTTTCACCGTCCCGGCGCATGACGATGACGAGTTCTGAGTGGTCCGCCTTGTAAAATCCCGGGCCACTTTTGACTTCGCATACGTCACCACAACCGATGATGCCCCATTTTACTGTTTGCATTAGAAGGTCCTTTCGATAAGATTCAGCCATTATCTCGATTCATAACATTCTGTAATTTTGACGGGATGGAGCCGCCTGCGAGCAAATAGATTCCCAGGCCGAGATAAATCACAGCGGCGATTCCCTCTGACCAGATATCTAATAAGGCACCCAGTCTATGCGGGGGGAGCGGTATGTTTATTTGGTGAAACCTTGCAACTATATTAATTCCCTCATTGATCACTTTGGGCACACCTGTGAACACCATATAGACTCCGATGAGGCGCATGCCCACGTTGTAAAGTACCTGGGACCAGTTGTTGTCGGGAGAAATTTCAATTTCCCGTTCAACAGGGTCTAATTTTTGTGCGATTGTATCGGCATATTTTATAAATACATAAGCGAAGATGAAATAGAGAAACGGCAGAGCGAAATATCCATAAATCTCCCTCACCCACGTATCTTCTTGTTGGACCATTATAATACCCTGGGGTATAAAGCCGAGGATAGTCACCACCTGTATCAAAAAAAATAATCCGAAAATTTTGCAGGCGACTTTAATGAGTGCGTGTGAGTGGATCATGGATCGTCTCCGATCTGTGTTTTCATGCACGGGCGACTGGATCCCGCCTTATATAATTTCCCATTTTTCTAGAAGGATCAACAAAATTGTGAGTAAATTCAGGCATATCGCAATTAATGTATAGATTTCCCAAAACTTTGATTGGAAGAAGGGCACCTTTATTTTCTGGCTTTTGATATTGAAATACAGGAATATGTATAGTAGAAGCAGAATCGTTAGGATTATTATCAGGACTGTATCATCTATCATGTTTTTTTTTCCACAATGTCTCGCCCTGAGCACGTGGGTCGCTACAATTCATGGCGTCGGTGCGTCTTCTCGCAGCAAGCCCTCGGATTTTAGTTCGGCCCAGAGGTCTGAGGGTATGGGGTGCTGGTAGTTTTTGATGTTTGCATGGATGTATTCGGGTTTGAGGGCACCGGGGATGATGGCGGCGACGCTGGGGTGTGCGAGTGGGAACTGGATGGCTGCTGCCGGGAGCGGTACGTTGTGTGCGTTGCATATTGTTTCTATTTTTCGGGTTTTTTCAAGGATTTCCGAGGTTGCGGTGTCGTAGGCGTATAATGCGCCTTCCACTGGTCCTGTGGCGAGGATGCCGGAGGCGAATACAGAGCCGATGACGATGTCGGCGCCGTGTTCGGCGCATTTTGGAAATTCTTCGTCCAATGGGTCCTGGTCGAGGAGGGTATAGGGCATGGCGACGATGAAGAAGTCGATATCGATCATGTCCAGGAATCGGGGGATGAGTCCCAGCATGTTGAGCCCCACGCCAATGCCTTTGATTTGTCCGCTTGAGCGCAGTTCGTCCAGGGCGCGCCAGCCGCTTGTGTAGATTTGGGCAAGGGTAGCGGTTACCATGTCTTCGGAGGTGTGAAAGAAGTAGTCGGGGTCGTGTATGAGGAGCAGATCTACGGCGTGTAAGCTCAGTCGCTGGAGGCTGTCTTCATAAGATCGCATGATGCCGTCATAGCTGTAGTCAAAGGCGTATTCAAAGGGCAAGCCGCCGATCCACATGTCTTTGTCAAATGTTTTGAGGTCGCGGGTGGCTTTTAATACGCGTCCGACTTTGGTGGAGATGGCAAATTCTTGTCTGTTCTGTTGTCGCAGAAAATGTCCGAGGCGATGTTCGCTTTTACCATAGCCGTAAAAGGGGGCTGTGTCGAAGTACCGGATGCCCGCATCCCAGGCGGCTTGTAAGGTGTTTTGCGCCTGTGTTTCACTTACGAGTTCGAATAGATCACCTATGGGTGCGCCACCCATGCCCATTTCGGTTACTTCGAGACCTGTTTGGCCAACGGTTCGCGTTTTGATTGTGTTCATGAGGTATTTCTCCTGATCTTATACTGTAGGTAGTGGCGCATCGTCGTCCGTTTCATGTTGCCAGAGGCGAATTTTTGCCGCCATTTTGCGTATGCGGTCTCTGTGTACGGGTTCGTCGAACAGGTTTGTGAGTTCATGGGGATCGCTGTTCAGGTCGAATAATTCGCATTGGTCGCCTGCGCATAGATTGAGTTTCCATCGGTCGGCTGTTACGATTGAACGCCAGGGGAGGGTGGCGATTAAGTTGATCTGCGGTGAGCCGAGGTTGCGATCTCCCAGTCCGTTCCACTGAATGAAGACTTCGTTATCGTCGAGTGTTTCTCTGCCTTCGAGGACGGGTACGCGGCTGGTTCCCTGCAGGTGTTCGGGCACGGGTTGTCCCATGAGGTCTAATAAGGTGGGGACGAGATCGATATGGCTGATGTTGCCAGGAATCATTCGGTGTTCGTGCCCGAGATGGGGTATCCGCATCATGAGGGGGACTTTGGCAGAGGGTTCGTAGAATGCGCGTTTTTCCCGCATGCCCTGGTCACCTGCCATTTCGCCGTGGTCAGAGCTGAATACGACTATGGTGTTGTCGGCGTGACCCGATTTTTCAAGGGCGTCCATCAGTCTGCCCAGTGCCCGATCTACGAGTGTGACGGTGCCGTAGTATTCGGCGCAGAATTTTCTCAGTTTTGCTTCTGCGGCGCGTTGTTCTTCAGGGGTTGCGTCGGGTTGTATATTGCGTTCTGCCCTCAGTCTGTTAAATAGCGATGCGCCCTCAGGATAGCGCGTGAATGCGGGACCTACTGGCATTTTGTTGGGGTCGTGTATATGTTTCATCGGTCCGGAGACGGGCGGGTGTGGTTCGGGGCAGTGGACCTGTAGCATGAAGGGTTTGTCGCGTTCTGCCATCAGAAAGCGGGCGGCTTCGTCACATAGAAATGATACCATGGAGAGGTGTTCGGGCAAGTCTGCGCGCAGTTGTCCAGAGAATACGCGGTGTCCGGCTTCTGTTGTTTTGTCTGGTTCGATTCCATTTTCCACCAGGAACTGGTGATACGGTGTGTCCGGGTGGTCGATGACCCAGGGCAATTCAAAGACGGGTAGCCATTCGTCAAATCCGTGTTGTCGCGTTGTTTCTTTACCCAGGTGCCATTTGCCGTAGTAGGCTTTGTGGTAATCGTCTGATGTCATTTCTGCGATGGATTTGATTGCCGGGTCGAGCAGGATGTTGTTTTTGACCATTCTGGCGGAGTGTGGATATAGTCCCGTTACGAGGGTTGCGCGCGATGGCGTGCAGACGGGTTGCGCGCAATAGGGGTTTTCGAAGACAAAGCTTTCGTTGGCGAGGGCGTTCATGTTCGGCGTCTGGATCCAGTCGTTGCCATAGCACGCCATGGTGTCGGAGCGTTGTTGGTCGGTGATGAATAGCAGAATGTTGGGGTGACGTTGCATGTGTGCCTTTCTGTCTTGATGCTGAAGGGAGGCAGGAACAATCAAGGGGAAATATCTGTCAAATTGGGTGAAAAACAAGTTGAAAATCACATTGCTAAGGAGGAGTTTCTATGGTTGGTCGAATTGTTCGTATGGTTTGTGTTCTGGCTCTTGTTCCGCTGAGTGTTGATGCAGATAATTGGCCGCAGTGGCGCGGTCCGCAGCAAGATGGGGTGAGTACGGCTAAGAATTTGCCCGCGTCATGGAGTCTTGAAAAGAATATTATCTGGAAGGCCGAGTTGCCTTCGTGGAGCGGGAGTACGCCCGTTATCTGGGGTGATCGCATTTTTTTGACTTCGCCGTCGCCTGCACAAAGGCCAGAGGAGCAGGAACCGGGGGGACCGGAGATTTATATTTTGTGTTTGTCGAAGAAAGACGGTAGTGAACTCTGGCGGTATAAGTTGGATGAGGGCAATGTGCTGCGGCGCAAGCACAATAAGACTTCGCCGTCGCCTGTTACGGATGGGGCGCATGTGTGGGTGATTACGGGCAATGGGGTTGTGACGTGTCTGGATATGGATGGAAAGGCGGTCTGGTCGCGGGATCTCCAAGAGGATTACGGCAGATTTGGTCTGCTTTTCGGGTATGCGTCTTCGCCGATTCTGTACGATGGGAAGCTCATTCTTCAGGTGCTTCACGGGATGCGTACAGATGATCCTTCGTATGTTGTCGCGTTGGACGCCAGTAGTGGGAAAGAGGTCTGGCGGAAGGAGCGCCCGACAGATGCTATTCGAGAGTCGCCCGATTCGTACACGACGCCCACGTTGTTGAATCGCGATGGCGAGACTCAGATTGTTATTACAGGTGGGGATTGTGTGACGGGGCACGATCCGGATACGGGGCGTGAGGTCTGGCGGGCAAATGGGTTGAATCCCGGTCGGAGGGGCAATTATCGGATTGTGGCGTCTCCCGTGGTGGTCGGGGATATGATTTATGCGCCGACCCGGCAGCGGCCCTTGCTGGCGTTGGCGGCTGGTGGCACGGGCGATGTTTCCGGCAATGTGGTGTGGAAGTGGGAGGGGGCTGCTGCGCCGGATGTGCCGACGCCGACGAGTGATGGGAAGTATTTTTATATGGTTGATGATCGCGGGCGGGCAATGTGTCTGGACGCAAAGACCGGGGCTGTGGTGTGGGGTCCTGAGCGGACGACGCAGGGTATTGTGAGCGCGTCACCCCATCTGGCGGATGGAAAGTTGTTTTTGCTGAATGAATACGCTGTGACGACTGTTCTGGCCGCTGGTCCCAAATATGAGGTTTTGGGTACGAATGAACTGGATGGTACGTACACGCTGTCATCGCCCGTGTCATCCGGGTCACAGCTTTTTATTCGGACGGCGACGCATTTGTATTGTATTGGGTATAGTGGGGAGTAAACGGAGTCTGTCCAAAAAGAGAACGCCCCAGCATCCGTTTTGCCGGGGCGTTTTTTGCGCCGGGTATGTCCAATGTCCAATTATTCACAAATTGAATTGGAAAGTTTTATGACCGCTGCACTCGTTGAGGGGAGAAAAGCGCTTCCCGAGTGTTTGCCCAATCCACCGGTTGGATGTGTGCTGGTGCGAGAAGGCAAAATTATTGCCCGGGGATATACCAATCCGCCGGGACAATTTCACGCAGAGGCGATGGCACTGGCGCAAGTGGCGGGTTCACTGGAAGATGTTACGGCATTCGTCACTCTGGAGCCGTGTTCTTTTTATGGGCGCACACCTTCTTGTGCGCAAGCACTTGTTCAAAGAAAAATCCGAGATGTCTTTGTCGCGCTCATCGATCCGCATCCCAAAAATCGCGGGCGCGGTATTCAAATTCTCAAAGATGCGGATATTCCCGTGCAGGTCGGTCTGTTAGAGGAAGAGGCTGAGAAAGACCTGGGTCATTATCTTTTCAAATGTTAATCATTCCCACAGGAGACACTATGAACAACTGGATGGATATTTACGAAGAACGAAACTACGGGGGTATGCCCTATCGCTTGCTCAGACCCATTGATATCGCAGACCATCCCGATAAAGCGTATCCTCTCATTTTCAGCTTGCACGGTGCGGGAGGTAAAGGTACGGATAATATCAAAAATCTGCGTCACTGGAACGAATCGCCACTGGCTGAAGAAACACATCGCCGCAAATATCCCTGCTTCGTACTTGCTCCTCAAACGCCTATGCGGTGGCTGATGCCCAATTCTATGCCCGAGGTCACACAGGAATATATCGACTCGCTCTCGGGTATCTGGCAGGCGCGCGTTAAGCGGTTGCTGGATCGGGGTGATGATCTCTCAGTGGGTGATTTGGGTAGAGCCTTTGATCTGTTGGATACGATATGCGATGAATTTCCCATTGATCAGGACCGCATCTATGTGCTGGGGCATTCAATGGGTGGTTTTGGTACCTGGAACGCTATCTGCGCACAACCCAACCGCTTCGCCGCCGCGATGCCTTCTGCTGGCGGGTGCGAACCGTGGAATGACATCAGCCGCATTGCAGAAGTTCCCATCTGGACATTTCACGGCGATGCCGATGCAGTCGTGCCCGTTGATTTGACCCAGGATGCTTTTCGTCAGTTGAACGCGCTGAATGCCAATACCAAATATACGGAATTAAAAGACGTGGGACACAATGCGAGTGCCTACGGTTTTGCGTACACAGGCGATGACCCGCAACGCGGATTTATCACGCACTTTGCCAGCGATCAGTGCGACAAAACCGAGAATGTATGGGACTGGTTATTTGCACAAAAGCGCGGGTGATCTTAAATCACAGTACCTGAAGGAATGATGGCGTCTTTGGTGATGACGACGATGCCGTCGCGGATGGCGTAGGCGTCGCGTTCTGCTTCGCGGATGTTTTTTGCGTTTTGGATGGTGACGTTTTCCCCTATGCGCGCGTTTTTGTCGATGATTGCATTGTCGATTACGCATCCTGGACCGATGCCTACGTTTGGGATGCCTTTTTGTTTGTTGCGTTTTTTGTCTTCGGGGGTTTCGTAAAAGTCGGCGCCCATCATGACGGTGTTGGTGAGTTTGACGCGGGGACCAACGATGCTGCGGATGCCGATGACGGCGTGTTCTATTTCTGCGTCTTGTATGTCGGAGCCGTCGCCGATTTTGCATTGTTTGAGGTGGCATCCATCCAGTTTGGTCGCGGCGAGGTAGCGCGGGCGGGTGTAGATGGGGGCGCCGGGTTGATAAAAGGTGAAGAGGGGCGCCGGGGTTGTGAGTGCGAGGTTGGCTTCGTAGAAGGCGCGGATGGTGCCGATGTCTTCCCAGTATCCTTCGAATCGGTGGGCATAGACGTTGTGGCTGTGAATGGCGGTGGGGATGATGTGTTTGCCAAAGTCGTCGCCGCTGCTTTCCGCGAGGAGTGTTCTCAGTTTTTCTTTTTCAAAGACGTAGATGCCCATGGAGGCCATGTACGCTTCGTCGGGGTTGCTGCCGGGTGCAGGATCGAGTTTGAGGTCGTCCAGTTCGGCGTCGGTTTGCGGTTTTTCTACGAAGTCGATGATGCGTCCGGTGTCATCTACTTTGAGGATGCCGAGGTCGGGCGCGATTTCTCGGGTGACGGGTTTGACGGCGATGGTGAGATCTGCGCCTTTTTCCCGGTGTTCGGCGATGAAGTCCCGGTAGTTCATGCGGTAGAGGTGGTCGCCAGAGAGGATGAGATATTGATCTATCTGGTAGGACATGAAGTGGCGGAGTTGCTGACGAACCGCGTCGGCTGTGCCTTGATACCAGTCGAGGCGGTCTTCGGTTTGTTCGGCGGCGAGGATTTCGACAAAGCCGTTTGAAAAGGCGTCGAAGCGATAGGTTTGGGCGATGTGGCGGTTGAGAGAGGCGGAGTTGAATTGGGTGAGGGCGTAGATGCGTGTGAGGCCCGAGTGCAGGCAGTTGCTGATGGGTATGTCGATGAGGCGATATTTGCCGCCGATAGGGACGGCGGGTTTGGAGCGGTATTTGGTCAGTGGATAGAGGCGCGACCCCGCGCCACCGCCTAAGATGATGCCGATAACGGATTCCACGCAAAACCTCCTTGTGTTGTGAGGGGGTGTGATATAATATAAATATAGGAATGAAGGTCAAATTGGTCGATATGTTCAGTGAAAGGAGAAATGACTATGGATCTCGAACTCGGTATTGCCGGATGGGTGCTCAGTGGTGAAATTTTGCGGGAGGAGTCGCTGACTTTGCTGGAGTTTCCCGAAGTGTGTGCCGCGCATGGCGTGGGGACGGTGGAGTTGTGTTCGCGGTTTTTTGCGTCTCAGGATGCGAGGTATTTGAATGAGCTTCGGAATCGGTTGGCGGACAATGGACTTTCGGTGCGCAATATTGCGGTGGATATGGGCAATATTGCAGGTGCTGATGAGGCTGTGCGGCGCACGGATCTGGAGGCGTTGAAGCAGTGGTTTTACACGGCGTCGGCTGTGGGTTCCGAGGCGATACGGATTAATACGGGGCACGCGGATGACAATGGGGCGATGAGCCGGGTGATTGCGGGATATCGGGAGCTGGTGGCTGTGGGCGAGCAGGCGGGTGTGAAGCTGCTGGTGGAGAATCACGGGGGTGTGTCGTCTTCGTCTGAGAATTTGCAGCGGATTCTGGATGGGGTGGATTCCGCTTGGTTTGGCACGTGTCCAGATACGGCGAATTTTCCCGATGGCGACTGGGAGGCGGGGATGCGCGTGCTGGCTCCGCGTGCGTTTTCATGCCATGTGAAGGTGTTTAATTACAGCGATGACGGGGTGCAGGCGTGGGAGCGAGATGGCAAAGCTATGGGGTATGATTTGAAGACGTGTTTGGAAATTCTGAATGCGGCAGATTATGCCGGTCCGCTGTGTGTGGAGAAGGGCGCGTCGGATACGACAGAGGCGAGTATCCGCGATACACTGAGTTATTTGAAGGATTTGCAGGCGACGGTCTAAGAGCAGTTTTACAACTTGATCAATCGGGAGAACACCATGAAAATTGGATTGCGGTTCTGGATGGTTGTCTGCTGTGCCTCTTGCATTGCACTGCCTCTTCTTGCAGAAGAAGATGAAGTACCTCAACAAGACAAGATCGTCCGAAATACGCTGTTTGCCCTGGGTCAGCGTCAGATTCAAGCTGGTGAAATCAACGAGGCCATGGCGACCCTCCAACGCATTTTAAAAAACTTTCCCGAAGACGCCCATGTGTATTCCCAACTGGGTTATATCTATCTCAAACGGAAAGAATACAAAGAAGCTGAAGGTGCCTTCAAAACAGCCAAAAAATTCGACAAAAGCCTCGTCGAAGCCTATGTCGGGCTTGGTCTTACATATGCCGAAACACCCACGCGGGGCCTGCAATCTTATTACAATTTCCGTAGAGCCATCCGCGAAGCCAAGCGCGCCACCAAACTCGACCCCAACTACGGTCCGGCCTATCGCTTGCTCGGCGAAGTCTATGAGCGATTTGAAGAAGACCACACCAGGGCTATGCAGTATTATCAGAAATACGTCGAACTCGAACCCGACAATCCCGAGAATCTTTATTCTTACGGTTTAGCCTGTGTACAGGCCAAAGAGTTTGACACCATTCTCGAACATATTGCCCCTTACCTCTCGGCAAATCCCGACATCGTTCAACTCTTGCCCATTGTTGCACAGGGTCATTTTTACAACGACGAGGCGCAAAAAGCTCTCGAACTCTTCGAGCGCTATCTCGCCAACATCGAAGGCAGTGAACGCGCACACTACACCGATATTGCCTACGTTGCCTCAGATACAGAACTCCAGGAATACCACGCCGCCACACCGGGACCCGAACAACAGGCATATCGCGAGCAATTCTGGGCACGGCGCGACCCAGACATCCTCACCAAACTCAACGAGCGCGTCATCGAACACTACCGCCGCACCTGGTATGCGCGCACCTATTATTCGTCCAATGTCTATCCCTGGGATGAACGGGGTGCTGTTTATATTCGATATGGCGAACCCGACTACCGCTCGCGCTCCAATGATCGCAACTTCGTCCAAACCGCCGAAGTAGAGCGCGTGCGCACGCAGATGGCCGTTGACATCTACGGTCCTGAAGCGGCCACCTACACCTTCACAGGTCCCGTCTTTCCCATTCGCACCAGCCTCGACATAAGTTTCGACCTCGTTGAGGGCAATCCATTTGAACGCAATCCACTTGAACGCGATGGCACCATCGAAAGCGTCCTCAATGAGCAGGGAAAACTCAATACCCGCTTGAAATTTGGCCGCTTTTCGCCTGTTACTATTGACAGTGAAATTGATACCGTGCCCTGGGAAACCTGGACCTATATTCAGCTCAATGGGGGCATAGAGATTACCTTTACCGACGAAATGGGCAATGGACGCTATGACTTTGCCCCACTGCCCGACGCCACAGGCATTGCAGATCCCGAAGCCATTGCTTATCTCGCCCGCATGACCGAACACATGCCCGCAGTCATCTACCAGCAAGCCGTATCGACTTCGCCCGACTTTTATCGCCCTGGACTTCCCGGCGATATACTCAATTTCTACTACGATCTGGCGCACTTCCGCGGACCCGATGGCCAAACCAATCTCGAGATTTACTACGGCATCCCACCCGAACAGGTCGAAATTGAGCAAGAAGCCGATTCGAGTTTCATACACGTACAATTGGCCGTTGCGCTGGCAAATGAAGGTCATACATCCATCTATCGCACAACCGATGAGTTCGCCTATCGCGGCGCACAAGTACCCAGCACAACCGAACAGGGTGCTTTTGTGCCTGAAATCATCAAGACACAGGTACCGCCCGGCAAATACGAACTTCAAGTACAAATGAAAGACCTCATCTCTGGACGCACCGGACTCTACCGACAAGAACTCCAGGTCAGAGACTACCAGATCCCAGAGCTTCAGGTCAGCGAAATTCAACTGGCCTCGAACATTGCGGAAGAAGGCGCGACAAAATTCCTAAAAGAAGACGTGTGGATCATTCCCATGCCCACGCGCAGTTATGCCGCAACGCAAAATGTCTATGCCTACTTTGAAATCTACAACCTGACCAAAGACACCTTTGGACAAACTCGTTACAAAACCGAATACCGCATTCGCTCCAGTGCCATGCCCGCCGTTGGCGTATTTGGCGCAGTGGCCACGGGGTTGCGAACCATCTTTAGAGCCAGCAAACCTCAGGTGGCCATCACCAACGAACTCACGGGACGCGACGCCGACGAGCGCGAATACGTCGAAATCGTGCTCAACAAAATCAGACCCGGTGTCAACGCACTCGAGGTCATCGTAACCGATCTAATCAGTGGCAAGAGCATTGAACGCGAAGTGCGCTTCCGGTATGGAAATTAAATGGTTGAAAAAATAACTCTAACATCGGCGTATTGATATAGTATTGGTTGATTTTCCGCCTGTCCAGATACGATTAAGCGCGTCCATTGAGAGATGGGCGCGTTTTGTTTTACAGACGTTAACAAAGGCTTACAATTTCGTACAAAAAATGAGGAACAAGAGAATCAATAAGAGAGTTTAATAAATATTATAAAGAGTGGGTTCTTTCAACATTGTCCTTGGGAGGGGAAAGGAGGACTCTGAAGAAGGGTGAAAATTCCGCGGACTTGTAAGTGCGCGGAGGCACGCCGGGGCAAATAGGAGGAATCACACGATGCGCAAATTTTTATTGTTTTGTCTAATTCTCATTGGTGTGTTGGGTGTGTCGGAGTTGTATATGGCGATTGATGCCGACGCGCAGCAGCGCACGCGCCGTCGCACGACCAATCGCGCAAAGCTCTGGGTGTCGTTGCGCAATAATGGCACACTGGGGCACTCGCTGGATGGCGGCAGTATCTTTGGTGCAGAAGTGGGCATGTCGTATCCTGGACGGTGGACCTCGACCTATGCGTCGGGCATTGTGGGCCGCGTGAACCGACAGGACAATTCGCGGGGCAATGGCGTGTGGGTGATGGCGCGCACAAATGACGGACGCAAGTTTGTATCTCAGGGAGGTCCCCGCCAGCCATCCGCAGATATTTTTCCGATTCAGCACAATCCGCGCAATAATGTCGAAAGCATTGCTTCGATCTGGCGGTCTGTGTGGCGTGCTGGCACTCGTCCGTTTAATCTGTTCAATTACGGACAGAATGCAGCACTCTACTGGCCCCGCATGAATAATATGAAAATCACGCACAATTTTGTGAATGGCGAGCCTGTGGAATACCAGTATAGTAACGGTATCTACGGCGGTCTGGGACAGGCCGCTTTTCCGCCGGGGCCTGAAAAAGTGGAGCCAATGGATTATTACAACTGGGGATATGGGTTTTATCCATTGAACAACGAGTCATTCAAGCAGATGTTGGCGTCTTCTTATAGAACGGTTCGCGCCGGGTTGAATCAGATGCGGTCAAATGGCGTCGCGACCAATCACCCTCGTTTGTCGCCCGAGTTGTTTAGTGAGAATCTGCTGGTGACGGGCTGGACACAGGCTTCGGGCATTACGGTGAAGCGGATGGTGCATGCGTATTCCTCGCCGGGTACGGATAATGACGCGATGATCCCCGTGCCAACTCCCAATGGCAAGCAGTCTTCGATTATGACCCGGGGTGATTACGATGACTTTTTGCTCACTGAGATCGAGTTCTGGAATAATGGCGATATAGATGGCGATGGCAGTGCTGATCCCGGATATCCCAAACAACTCGACGAGGTCTATATTGTGGTTAAGAATGGGTTCATCGCCAGCAAGACCGGTGCCGAGTGGGTGCCTGCTGGTGGATCGAACTCGAATGCGTGGAATTTGGTTCAGCCCTCAACGCAGGACGATTACTGGCGCTATACGCAGGCGGATAATTACGATTATCCGGAATATGCCTACAATTACAAGGGCACGCCCATGCATCTGACTTATGTGTATGACGGCGATGCCGTTGCCCGTTTGTGGAATGACTACGGAGAGCCTTATGCCCGGTCTCGTGCCCAGCATCAGTACGTGTCAACATCCAATTTCAAGGATGGCACATTGCTCTCTCCGCAGTATATCGGGATGATGCCGATTGCAACGGGCACATCTGATCATCCCTTCAATGCACTGGATAGAAAAGGTGGCTATGTGAAGCCGCAGGGTCCACAGCCCCACACTGTGTTCAGGTGGCGGATGTATTCTTCGGCTCTGGGCGATGATCCCCATGGCGGTACGCACGGCGAGAATCAATTGTTTGACATCTACAGCGATGCTGCCGGTGTGCTCGGGGAAAATGATACCGATCGGATGGTGCAGCACCACGACAATGAGGAATTAGGTGCGTGGATCGATGCACAGGTTTACGGTCCTTATACTCTGGGTCCTGGCGACAAGGCCAAAGTGGTGATCGCGTATGTGGCGGGTATGGCGTCTAACGCTGCCAAATATCGCATGGATACCGCAAATTATGCGCGTCCCTACGAGTGGAACTGGCAGCAGCAGAGCCTGGTTGACGAATTGGAACTGGGTCTTGAAGCGATTTATGCACACGGCAATGAAGCGCAAAAGCTGTATGATCTGGGCTTTGACGGGCTTAACCAGCCGCCCGATGTGAAGGTCAATGGGGTGACGAACCTGAAAGGTAATATCGAACTGGACTGGTCGGGCATTGCCGATACGGCGATTGATCCAGATCTGGGTCGTCCCGATGTGATAGGTTATCGGATCTATCGCTCTGATTTTATGCGGGTTGGTCCGTGGAAATTGCTGGCGACGATTCCCAAGGCTGTGGGTTCCGAAGGCGAACGGCAGTTGCCCTCAGATGCGCCCATAGGTGCTGGTTTTATCAATCAGCCCTGGGTGGAAGGCCAGGAGGAGCCCGCCGAAGCCGAGGTTGATGGTCCTTTTCGCTGGGGTACCTATACGTTTACTGATCCAGAGCCCAGCCAGGGGTTTATTTACCACTATTCGGTACGTGCGTTTGATGAGCAGGGTCTGGAAACCGGGCACTCGGATGAGCGCAATCAGTATCTGAATCCCCCCGGGGGCCTTGTGCCGCGTTTGACTTCTGCCGTGCTCAACCATGAAAATGAGACCATGTCGCTGCCGATCAGGGTGGTGCCCAATCCCTGGGTACAGGGCATGGATGAGCACAGCTATGGGGCACCTCGCATCCGGTGGATCAATGTGCCGAGCAGGTGTACGCTGTACATTTACACGCTGACGGGCGATCTGGCATGGCGTGATACCTTTGATACACTCGATCCACAGCGGGGGCAACCTGTGGCGCAGGGCGAGATCGAGTGGGATACGCATACGGTGGGTTTGAATGCCAATACGCGCGGTCGTCTCAATGCCGGTACGTATATCTGGGTGATTGAATCGCACCATCCCGAGAGTTTGGGTCAGACCCAGAAGGGTCTGTTTGTGATTGTCAATTGATCACTTATTTACAACTTGAACGATAAAGCGCGTCCATTGAGAAATGGGCGCGTTTTGTTTTACAGACTTTAACAGAGTCTTACAATTTTCGTACAGAACATGGGGAACGGGAAAGTCAATGTGCGAATCTAATAAATGTCAGAAGGGAGGTTTTTTAAACTGTCTTTGGGAGGGAGAAGGAGAGACCATGAAGAGGGTTATGCAGTTGTTTTTATGCGTTGTATGTATTGCCATCAGTACACAGGCGTATGGTCAGGGTGCAGTGCGGGGTACGGTGCGCGATGCTTCCAATGGCGAGACTCTGCCGAATGCCAATGTTGTGATTGACAGTTTGCGCATTGGTGTGGCGACAGATAAGGCCGGTTATTTTGTGATTGGGAATCTGTCGCCGGGTTTGCACAGGGTTTCGGCGAGTTATATCGGCTATGCGAGCCGGTCTGTTCAGGTCGTGGTTATACAGGGCGAGACGGCGCGGATTGTGATTGAGTTGGAGCCTGCGGAATTGATGGGGGAGGAGATTGAGGCCATAGGCGAGCGCGTGGCGCCGACTGAGGTGACGCCTGTGAGTGCGTTTGGTACGCGGGTGACGGAATTGGCGCGCATTCCAACGGTGGGGCAGCCCGATTTGATGCGCGGGATTCAATTGCTTCCGGGCGTGCAGGCCGCGAGTGAAAATTCCGCGGGTTTGTATGTGCGCGGGGGCACGCCGGGGCAAAATCTGATTCTGCTTGATGATGTGGTGGTTTATAATCCGAATCATCTGTTTGGGTTTTTTAGCACGTTTAATCCCGATGCGTTGAAGGACGTCACACTGATTAAGGGGACGTTTCCCGCGCGGTATGGCGACCGCCTGTCGAGTGTGCTGGATATTACAAATTTAGATGGCAACAGGAAGTCTTTTGATGCGCGGGCGTCCATGGATTTGATCAGTGCGGGGTTGACGGTTGGCGGGCCAGTGGGCGATCGCGGTTCGTGGATGTTTTCGGGGCGGCGCACGTATCAAGAGGTTTTAAATTCTCCTCTGTTTGATCATATCGTGGATGAGATGTTCAGTACGCGCATTGGCACCATTGGCACGGCTCCAGTTAC
>VXRD01000156.1 GCA_009838845.1 Gemmatimonadota bacterium
ACCGTGGGGGGTGGGGGCACTGAAGGCTATGGGATTGGGGGGGAGGCGTCGGCTCGTGCCGCCAAAGGGGGCGGTGAAGCGACCGCCGCCGTTGAGCATGAGCAAGCCAATGCAGTTGCGTTCAGCTGCTTTGGGCGGATAATCGCCCAGGCGACCGATGTGACTGGATCGGTGAACGGCTACGGCGCCAATGGTGTGTTCGAGGGCGCGGTTGGTCGCCATTTGCATGGCTTTGTGGGCGACGACAATGCCGATAGTGCGCTCGGCATCAATGACGGCTGAGACGGGGGTTTCTCGAATGATTTTGAGTTCGCGCACGGGTTTGATGTTGCCGCTTGTTATGGCGCGAATATAGCCCGGCGTGCGAATAACACCGTGAGAATCGTGCCCGTAGAGGTTGGCATCCACGAGATGGTCGGCTACGATGTGAGCCTGGTCTTCTGGAAATCCCGCAGCACTGTAGAGTTCGCGTTGCAGGGTTCGGAGGTGCGTTGCGTCGATAATGGGCATATAGTATATGTCCTTTCGAAAAAGATGATGGTGTGTGCTATGATCCGTCTATTGGATCGCCTGGCGAACCCAATCGAGCGCGGAGAGCGGCATGATGCCGTAGTTGTAAAAGGCGAATTTGGTCACGCCTTGTTCTCGGGCCGCTTGTAGATTGGCACAGAGGGTTTCTGCATCGGAGGAGGCTGGGGGATAGGCTTGAAGTCCGACAACGAGTTGGTCTGGACTCTGGAGGATGGGTAAGAGTTCAGAGACTCGCGTTCTGGTGCGTTGGGGATCAGCAGTATAAGAAAGAATTTCTACACTGTCAGCAATTTGTGCAATGGCTTTGGGATTCGATCCCGTGATTTGTGAATCGCCCATCAAGATATAGGAGAGCGGGACATCAACGGACGCTTTGAGTTCGCGCACGAGGGATGTGACAATTTCTTCGCGCATAGCGTCAAATGCTTCGAGGTCTGGTATTGTACTTTTGAGGTCTGTGATCGTTTCCCGAACGGGTTGACCGGTTTCAAAGGCCGTGCGGATTTTTGCGGTGACAGTGCTTTGTAGCCGGGCAATGTCGATATTGGCTTCCATCGCTCGTTTTTTGCAGCTATCGCAAAAACAGAGTGAAAAGAGGTAGCGTCCGCCAGAGCCCAGGTCAATGCCGTGTTTGGCGTGGTAGTGCAGATGGCCCCAACCAGAGTAGGCGAGGGCTTCGCATTCGAGGAGGGAGATGCCGTAGTTGAGAACCAGATCGCGAGAGAGCGCGATGGCAAAGGCACGCACGTCTGGATTTGCCGGGCAGAGGGCAGATGTGCTGATGTCACCTGTGCAGCGGACTTCGGCACATTCAGGATGGGATTGCGCCTGGTGGGAGTTGTGAAAAAAGACGGTCCATGAATTGAGATTTATACCAGCGGATGTTGCGGCTCTTGCTGCTTCGCCCCACCAGTTTTCATTTTGCATCAAAGGGCTAACATGTGGTTTGATCGCGCCGTAGAGCGATTCTTGTGGTTCGAAATAAATTGCTGATTGTGAGACCTCGAGTGTGTTATTGGCAGGGAGATGGGGACGCAGCATGTCAAAGGTGTGGTAAGCCGATGCCAGGTTGATGGCATCGAGTTTAACTTCTTCGCGAAGTTTGTGGAGAACGGCGTCATAACCTTCGTCGCGCAAATCCCAGGGATAGGTCCACATGGTGGCGTTGAGTGCAGGCATTGGGATGCTCCTTTCTCTGTTTGAGACATGGTATTTTCATTTTAGATAATTTCAAAGTGATTTTTGAAACGGGTTGAAAGGGGATTGACTTTTTTCCTAAAATATGGTATAACCTGTTTTTGTATTCAACACTGTTTGGAGGAATGGATGACAAAACTCGGATTGGGTGTGATTGGATGCGGCAATATGGGCGCGAGTCTGGCCAATGGTGCGCGGGACCTGGACTGCGCTGAAGTGGTTTGTGTCAGCGATGTGGATAGTGAAAAAGGCCAGGCACTATCTGAGAAAATAGACTGCGATTACGAGGTGGATTATCACAATATGCTGGCGCGGGAGGATGTGCAGGCGGTCATGATTGCCACGCCGCCGTTTTTGCACATTGATCCCACGATTGCAGCAGCCCAGGCGGGCGTGCATGTGTTTTGCGAAAAGCCCATGTCGCCGACACTGGCGGGGTGTGATGCGATGATCGCCGCGTGTGAGCAGGGTGGGGTTAAGTTGGGTATTGGGCTGGTGTGTCGCTTTCACCCTGTGCATCGCAAGGTGCGCGATTTGGCTCGTGGGGGCGATTTGGGAACGCCCTTGTGTTTGATGGTACATCGCCTGGGCGGTGGCTGGGGCGGTGTGTGGTCTGCATCGTGGCGAAAGTCAAGGGATAAAAGTGGCGGTACGCTGATGGAAGTGAATGCGCATGAAATCGATTTTATGCGTTTTGTGATGGGCGATGCGGAATCGGTTTCTGCGGCGGGTGGACAGTTCGTACAGATGGAGACGGATTTTCCAGATGTGGCACTCGTATCGATCCGATTCAAAAACGGTGGGGTAGGGGTATTGCATTCGAGTCAGGCAAGTGCTATTGGCGGTTATGGCGGGCGGTTGGATTGCGCCGAAGGCTCGGTGGTCTTTCCTACGTTTTGGGGTGGTGAAGGTGGTTTGCGCTACAAGCGATACGACGGTGGTGAAACGGCGGTTGCTGCATCGGAGTTATCGCAAGATGAAAGCCCGGTGAGCCAGGAGATTCGCGCATTTTGCGAGGCGGTGCTCAATGGGGAGGATCCACCGGTGTCTGGTGCAGATGGTCGGGCCGCCGTGGAGATTGCGTTGGCTGCTTATCAGTCCATTGAAACGGGCGAAGCAATTGTGCTCCCATTTGAGGAATGAGACATCATGGCACGAAAATTTGAGATTCCAGAATTTTATAAAAGTCCGATTATTTCGCAGGTCAAAAGAGCGCGACAATTATCAGATCCCAAAAAGCGCGATTTGCAGCCTTCGGTGCTGGATTTTGGGCCTGTGAGGTTTTTTTTGGCGCGGCATTTTGGGTTTTGCTTTGGCGTGGAGAATGCCATTGAAATTGCGTATAAGACCCTGGAAGCCCATTCGGACCGGCGCGTGTTTTTCCTGAGTGAGATGATTCACAATCCCAATGTGAATGCAGACCTGCAGGATCGCGGCGTGCAGTTTATGTTTACGCCGTCTGGCGAACAGCTCATTCCGTGGGACGAACTCGTACCCGAAGATATCGTGGTGGTGCCTGCTTTTGGTACAACTGTGGGAACGCAAGAGGAGTTGGCCCGGCGGGGGATTGATCCTTATCAGTACAATACCACATGTCCATTTGTCGAAAGGGTATGGAAGCGCAGTGCCCAATTGGGCGATGGGGATTATACTGTTATCATTCACGGAAAGACCATACACGAAGAGACGCGGGCGACTTTTTCACACGCGGTTCAAAATGCAGAGGTCGTAGCTGTACTGAATTTGAAAGAAGCGCGTATTCTATCAGATATTATTCGGGGCAAACGCGATCTCGGTGCTTTTGAACGGTATTTTAGACACAAGTGCTCACAGGGATTTGATCCCAGCATCCATTTGTCGCGTATCGGTGTGGTGAATCAGACGACGATGTTGGCTACTGAAACGCATAAAATAGCTGAGATCATTCGGCAGGCACTCACAGATCGGTATGGAGCGGAGAATATCGAAGATCATTTTGCGGATACATCAGATACGCTTTGTTATGCCACCAACGAAAATCAGAATGCGACATACACGCTTATCGAGCAGGGGGCAGACATCGCTCTGGTTGTAGGGGGCTACAATTCTTCGAATACATCGCATATTGTAGAATTGTGCGAGGAAGCCATGCCAACATTTTTTGTGAAGGATGCCGGGGAGTTGATTTCAGAACGCGAAATTCGGCACTATTGTCTCAGGTCGCATGGGGTGGAGATTGCCGAGAATTGGTTGCCCGATAAAAGACCTGTGGATGTCGCACTGACATGTGGTGCTTCGTGTCCCGATGCCGTGGTGGATGGTGTGCTGTTGCGCGTGTTGTCTTTTTTTCCCGATGCGCGGGATGTAAATGATGCGCTGGCGTTGTACAGGGCGATGGAGTCTGTGTAATGTGGCGTGAGAGGCGTTTACTCCTCTCCTAAGACTTCGAGAAGCCTGCGAACTTTTTCCAGTGATTCCTTTGTTTGCAAGCGCAGTAGGGCAGAAAGCACAGCTTTTCCGTCTTCAGAAGACAGTAAAATGTTCAGTTCTCTGAGTTGTTCTGTTGTGAGTGTATTAATCCGATCGCTCACAATACTGCTCAACTCGGGATCGCGCTCTCGCGGGTAAACGATAGTTGTTTCGGGATTCGCACCCAAAAGGACCTCTGGCGAAACGCCCAGGGCAGTAGCAATAGCGACCAGAGTATCGGTTCGGGGCACTTTTGTCTCTGCTTCAATGCGAGATACTGTTGCCTGGTCAATATTGGCCGCATTGGCGAGGTCGAGTTGAGACCAGTTTTTTGCGTGCCGTAATTCCCTTATTTTTCGTCCGGTTACGATCATAAATGAAAAATAAGGGAATTTTATGGGTTTATTTATGTTCATAGGCATATAT
>VXRD01000157.1 GCA_009838845.1 Gemmatimonadota bacterium
GATTCCAGTAGCATTGGGCAATCTGTCTAATCTTAGGACACTGGGTCTTAACCGTAATCAGTTGGGTGGTCAAATCCCACCAGCATTGGGTAATTTATCTAACCTTATAGTCCTGACTCTTCACAGTAATCAGTTGAGTGGTAGGGTTCCAGCAGAATTGGGTAAACTCTCCAATCTTGTGGGTTTGACGCTCGAGGATAATGCATCCTTGACAGGAGCACTTCCTCAAAGCCTGAGTGGGCTGACAAAGCTGGAGCAATTTCAATTTCATAACACGGGGTTATGTGCACCGCTTGATGCTGCCTTTCAAACGTGGCTTCAGGGCATTGAAGAAACCAATGGCTCAAATTGTGGCGCAGGGTTGTCGGTATGTGATCGCACAAATGCCGTGCGCGACGGGATTATGGCACAAGTGCCTGTAAGCGCTTGCGGCGATGTGACAGGAGTGCATCTGTCTGCAATAAATTCTCTCATTCTGGATGATGCAAGCCTCACAGAACTAAAGGCTGGGGATTTATCTGGTCTGACTGGTCTGACAACGCTCAGCCTGGAAGGGAATCAACTCAGTAGCTTGCCCGATGGTTTCTTTGATGACCTGACCGCGCTTACCTGGCTGTATCTGGGAGATAATCAACTGACGTCAATCCCCTCTGAATTGTTCACTCTTCCCAATCTCACTCACTTGCATCTTTGGGGCAATCAGTTGGTTGGTGCGATTCCAACAGCATTGGGTAGCCTGTCCAATCTCACTGAACTGGACCTCGGCGACAATCAGTTGAGCGGTGCGATTCCAACAGCATTGGGCAATCTATCTAACCTTACGCTATTGGCTCTTCACAACAATCAGTTGAGTGGTAGGATTCCAACAGAATTGGGTAAACTCTCCAATCTTGAGCTTCTGAGTCTCGAGGATAACACATCCTTGACGGGTGCGCTTCCTCAGAGCCTGACCGGACTGATAAAGCTGAAGGAATTTTACTTTACTAATACAGGGCTATGTGCGCCGCTTGATGCGGCCTTTCAAACGTGGCTTCAGGGTATTACAGATGCCAGTGGCTCGAATTGCTCGGGGTAGGCGTTTCTCAGGCAGATTACAGACCCTTAGCCCGTCGGTTTTTCCGGCGGGCTTTGTTTTGTACTGTTCGCGGGCGGGCACAGGGGCACCGCCCCTACTAATCCACGGGTTCAAAAATCTTTTTTCCCCCCAGATAAGGTCGTAGAACTTCGGGAATGGTGACGCTGCCGTCACTGTTTTGATTTTGTTCGACGATTGCGGGGATGATGCGGCTGGTCGCCAGGCCCGAGGCGTTGAGGGTGTGTACGAGTTCGTTTTTGCCGGTTTCTGCGCGTTTGAATCGGATGCTGCCGCGTCTTGCCTGATAGTCGCTGGCATTGGATGCAGAGCTGACTTCTTTGTATTCGTTCATGCTGGGGATCCAGACTTCAATGTCATAAGTTTTGGCCATGGATGCGCTGACGTCTTTTGCGGCGAGCATGGAGACGCGGTGATGCAGGCCCAGGCCCCGGGTGAGTTTTTCGGCTTTGTCGATGAGTTCTTCTAGCGCGTCTTCGGAATCTTCGGGGCGGGTGAATTGGAACATTTCGATTTTGTTGAATTGGTGACCGCGAATCATGCCCCTTTCCTGTGCCCGATAACTGCCGGCTTCTTTGCGATAACAGGGGGTGTAGGAGAAGAATTTTTTGGGGAGGTCTGTTTCCGGGATGATTTCGTCCCGGTAGAAGTTGATCAATGCGGTTTCAGAGGTGGGCAAGAGGAATTGCACTTTGTCGTCGCCGGTTTTGAGGTGGAATACGTCGTCGGCAAATTTGGGGAATTGTCCGGCGGTAAAGCCACATGCTTCGTTGAGTATGTGTGGGGGCAATACAAATTCGTAGCCGTCGTCAATGTGGCTGTCGATGAAGTAGTTGAGCAAGGCCCATTCGAGGCGTGCGCCGTCGCCGATGTAAAGCCAGAATCCGGTTCCGCCCATTTTGACGCCGCGTTCGTAGTCGATCAGGCGCAGATGGGTAACGAGTTCGATGTGGTCCTGGGGATCAAAGTCGGGTGCGGGTTTTTCGCCCCAGGTGCGTACGACGCGGTTGTTTTCTTTGTCTCCGGGGGGTACGTCGTCTGCGGGTATGTTGGGGAGGCTTTCTATAAATAGATGGATGTTTTGCTCGATTTCCGCGAGTTCGGTTTCAATGGTTTTGATGCGGTTCGAGACGTCGCGCATTTCTGTTTGTATCTGGGCGATGTCTCCGCCCGCTTTTTTTATTTGGGGGATTTGGGCGGAGACGCTGTTGCGTTTTGCGCGTAGCTGTCCGGCTTCTGCGATGTGCGCGCGGCGCTTTTCATCCCAGACGAGCAGGTCCGTGAAGTCGATGTCGTCCATGCGTTTTTTTAATGCCCGGATGACGTATTCGGGGTTTTTGCGAATGAGGTTGATGTCGAGCATGAAGGATTACTCCTGAAGAGAATAGGAAAAAATGTGCCAATTTGTTGGGTTACAGGTGGTCATTTTGACCATAATGTTCCATTTTTGCCACATGAATTTTTCAGCTATATATGAGCGTTTTGGGATAAGTTCTGTAAAATCAGCTATTAAAAAAAATAATATGAAAAATAATAAAAGTGGCACGGGATTTGCTTATAGATAAAGGTAAAGAAAAACTGTCACCCACAGAAGGAGAAATAACATGACGTGCATCGATCTGGAAAAACGCGACCAAATGGCGTATCGCGCGCTGTTTTATGCGATTCACGGTGATGTTGACCGGTCTGAAAAGATTCGGTCAATGTTGCGCTGGGATCACGAGATACGGGAACGGGTTCCCGTTCGTGAATTTGTTCCGGCTTAAATTAGGCCTCGTTGTTGTAATGCGTCTTGCGCTTTTGCAAAGCCGTCTATGGCTTCGCGGTCTCGTCCCCATTCGACGAGTTCTTCCATGCCGTGTTGAAAACTGACACTGGGCTTAAAGCCCAGTGTTTTTTTTATGCGCGAGATGTCGGCAATGCTGTGGCGGGTGTCGCCCTGGCGATAGGTGCCGGGGATGTGGGGCGCGAGGTGTTCAGTGCCCAGGATGTTGGACAGGGTCAGGGCGATGTGTTCAATGGATGTGCCGATTCCGCTGCCGACGTTGAAGGCCTGATAATCTCCTTCAGATTTTTCCATGGCGAGGATGTTGGCCCGTACGATGTCGTGGACGGAGATGAAGTCGCGCGATTGTTTGCCGTCTTCGTAGATGACGGGTCTTTTGTTGTTTTTGAGGCGGCTCATGAAGATGGCAGTGACACCCGTATAGGGGTTGGAGAGCGATTGCCGGGGTCCAAAGATGTTGAAGTAGCGCAGGGCTACTGAGGGTATTTTGTAGGCGCGACCTATGTTGAGGACCATGTCTTCTTGATGCGTTTTGGTTTGTGCGTAGATGGTGTGGCATAAGCGTTCGGTGTCTTCGGGTACGGGTGCTGGAGGCATGTCCTTTTTGCATACGGGACACTTGTGTTCCCAGTTGGCTCTTTTTAGCTGGTTTTCTGGGCGGAGACCAGGGTGTTGTGGACCGTGTTCTGCACATGTGTAGCGGCCCTCGCCATAGCTGGTTTGCGAGGCTGCGACGATGAGTTTTTCAATGTTGTGTTTGTTGTTGACGAGGATGTCGAGCAGGTTCGCCGTGCCTCCGGTGTTGACGTCAACGTATTTTTTAATTTCGTATTGCGATTGTCCCACGCCAACGGCGGCGGCTTTGTGGAAGATGATTTCAATGCCTTGAAGGGCTTTTTTCAAGGCGTCGTAATCGCGGATGTCGGCCTGGATAAATTCGGCATGGGGGTTGGCGTAATCCGGCAATTCGCGGTTGGGGTGTACCTGAGGGTCCAGGTTGTCAAAGATGCGGACGCGGTGTCCGCGCTGTACGAGTTTATCGACGAGGTAAGAGCCTACAAATCCCATGCCGCCGGTGACGAGGATGTTTTTGGTGGTCATTTATTCAAGAATTTTTCGAATGTTGAATTTTTCATTGGGCTGTGGTCCCCGGGTCAGCATGTCGGCGAGCAGGCCCGTGCAGACGAATTGCACGCCGAGTACGGTGAGAAAGACCCCGAGCATCAGGAGGGGATACCGGTATTGAATGGTGCCGGTTTGGAGCCATAGGGATGCGATGTATGTGTTGATGAGCATGCCTATGGTGCCAAAGATGAGGCCCACTGTGCCAAAGAGGTGGAGGGGACGACCCATGTATTTGCCGATGTACATGACGGTGAGGAGGTCTAAAAATCCTTTGAGCAGGCGCCCCCAGCCGTATTTGGTTACGCCGTATTGTCGCGGGTGGTGCTGGACGGGAATTTCACCGATGCGATATCCTTCCATGTGGGCGAGTACGGGGATGTAGCGGTGGAGTTCGCCGAGTACGCGTATGTCTTTTGTGACTTCGCTGCGATAGATTTTGAGGCCGCAGTTAAAGTCGTGTATGTCGATGCCCGATACAAAGCCCGTGACCCAGTTGAAGAATTTGGAGGGCAGGGTTTTGCCCAGTGGGTCAAAGCGTTTTTTCTTCCATCCAGAGACGAGGTCATAGCCTTCTTCGATTTTGGCCAGCAGGTTGGGAATTTCTGCCGGGTCGTCTTGCAGGTCGGCGTCCATGGTGATGATGTATGTGCCGCGTGCGCGTTGAAATCCAGCGGTATAAGCCGCGGCTTTGCCAAAGTTGCGTCGGAATTGGATGACTTTGACTTCGGGGTAGGTGTTGTGCAGGTCTTCCAATACGGCGATTGACCCGTCGGTGCTGCCGTCGTCAATGAAGATGACTTCGTAGGTACGGTCCTGGGTGGCGAGCACGCCGCGGATTTGTTCCATGAGCGGGCGCAGGCTTTCTTCTTCGTTGAGCAGGGGTATGACGAGGCTGAGGTCGGGCATGGGGCGCGTGTTGTTGAGGTTAGAGGATTAGAGTTAAAAGACAAAGATAGCAAAGGGCGCGTCTTTTTACAAATGTGAATCGGGTGTTCATTTGAATTTTAAGACGTAGGTGTTGGGATTGCGTGCGATGTGGATGATTTTAAAGCGGTTTTCATGTGTCTGGATGGCGGGGACGAGAAATTCGGATGTAGATTGATATCCAATCTGGTCGATGACGACGATGTCGATGTTTTTTTGTTCAAATTCGGCAATCACCTCATCTGGTGTTTTCCAGGCGTAGCTCGTGGCTTTGCGGTTGGCTATTGCGTTCATGAGATAGGGCTTGCGGCAGGCGATTTTGACATCTGGATCGGTGTTGTCTTTAATCCATTCTGCAGCGGCAAAGTAAGTGTCCCAGTTGGGTGGCAACCACCCGATGCGTTCGGCGAGGTAGTTGGTCTCATAGATATTTGAGCCGAGGAGAAAGAGAAAAAAGAGTACGGTGCCCGCGCGCGAGGCGGTTTTTTTGAGTGCTCGGGCGAGAAGTCGGAGCAGTTCGTCCATGGTGGTGAGGATGGCGTAGAAGAGGATGGGTATGGCCGGGACGAGAAAGCGCGTGTCGGACCACGTATCAGGCCAGAGGATGTAGAGGCCCAGATAGCAGGTGAGGTACACGATGAGCAAGTGCCGTTTTATGAGTCCGACGATCAGGGCGTATAGGATCAGGGCGGAGAAGAAGAGGCCGACGCCGACGAAAGAGTCGGTGTCGATAGAAAAGGGTAGCAAGATGTAGGGGATGACGAGTTGGCTGTAGAGTTCGAGATTTGCGAGGATGCGTTCGATCAGGGCGGTGAATGTGAGCATGCCCTCTTCCGGGCGATAGGGGTTTATGCTGAGGAATTGTTCGATGTAGGAGGTGCCGCCGAGTGATGTGTTGCGGATTTGATAGGGGAGGGCGAGGAGGAAGCTGCCTATGGCGATGAGGCCCGCTTCTTTCCATTTTTTGTGCAGGGCAAAAAAGATGATGCCGGTGCCGATGAGGATGATGCCCGCGCTGCGGATGTAGTAGGCTGCGATTATGGCGATGATTGCAGGGGCGAGTGCGGATAGGGTATCGGACTTGTGTGCGCGGTGGAGGAGGAGGAGTGCGATGAGAGAAAATAGGAGAAAGGGGATTTCGGACATGACCTGGTGCGAGTAATCCAACAGGAGAGGGGAGGCGAGACATAGCGCGCTTACGCCGAGTGCCATGGGGGGACTGGCAAAGCGGCGGATGAGGAGATAGGTGAGTGGGATCGAGATGGCGTAGAAGAGGACGACGAGGCTTTTGAGTGCGATGAGGTTGCCCGGGAAGAGGATGTGGGTGATGGCGAGGAGGAGCGGAAATCCAAAGGGGTATTTGGTGTGTGGGATGGGTTCGCCTTCTATGGTTTCCGAGAGTCCATACCCATCGGCAAGGGATCGCCCCAGGTTGATGAATTGGGCATTGTCGCCGGTGAGGGAGAGGTTGGCGTCGAAGAGGAGAATGCCCATGAGCAAACCGCACAGGCCCAGCGCGGGCAAGAAATAGGGTTTGCTTTCGTGCTGCGCGAGGTTAAAGAGGGGAGAGGATGTCTTTTGTTGGTGTTTTTTGTTCATGATATGTAACTTTTTATTTGTTATTTTTTTATAAAGTATTTGATTGAGAATTCACAGGTTGTAGAATATGCTACCGGAAAATTCAATGCCTAAAATTATTCACGCGATTGGAAAAGGAGAATGCCGTTTTGAAAATTGCCATTACCGTTGAGGCACTAAAAAATAAATATTTTGCGGGGGTTGAGCAGTATATCTCCAATCTCACTTACCAGCTTTTAAATCGTAGTGAGCTTGCTTTGACGCTTATTGCACCATCAGATCTTCCTCATTCTCTTTTTCCTGCTCATACCCATGTGATCTACCATGATCCGACTCTGGTATTGGGGAGCGGTCTTTTTTCGGCTGTTTTTTTCCCACCCAAAAATCTTTCAAATTTCGATCTGGTTCATTGTCCCACAGTGACTGCGCCATTTTTTTTTCGTCCCAATTCCAGGGTCGTTATGACCGTTCACGACCTTATTCCCCTTCTTTTTCCCAGGTGGCAGACCACCAGAAGGGTCCTGTATTTTAAATATTTTTTGAAGTATCGATTCCGGTTTGTGGATCGTTTTATTGCCGTTAGCAACACCACCAAACAGGATCTCATTGATCTCTTCGAGATACCCGAGGATAAAATTGATGTGGTCTATGAAGGGGTTTCTGAGCAGTTTAGACCAATAGAAAAAAAAAGGGAAGACTTTATCCTAACTGTTGGTACTCTGGAGCCGAGAAAAAATTTCAAGAGAATCATTGAAGCCTATATCTCCCTTCGGACAGAAGAAAAGATCAGTGACAAACTGATTATTGTAGGAAAAAAAGGGTGGCTTTTCGACGATATTTTGACCATTCCAGGAGCGTTCCAGGATGACATTATCTTCAAAGGTTACGTATCTGAAGATGAGTTGATTCGCCTATTTCAGCTCGCCCGTTTTTTTATTTATCCTTCAATGTACGAAGGGTTCGGCCTTCCTATTCTCGAGGCCATGGCTTGTGGATGCCCTGTCATAACGAGTAATACATCGAGTATGCCCGAAGTGGCGGGCGACGCGGCCTCTCTCGTAGATCCTTACCGGATAGAAGAGATAAAGAACGCTATGTACACTCTGACAAATGATGCAGGATTGTGTACTAAAATGAGTGCTGAAGGAATTCGCAGAGCTTCAAAGTTTTCATGGCAGCGTGCTGCCGAGCAAACCTCTCAAGTGTATGAAGAGGTACTGGCTCTTTGAACGCCCTATGATACGCTATTAAAAAGTTCTTCATACTGCGATGCTACGAGCCGGTGGTCGCATTTGGCCAATACGTTTTCGCGCGCTTTGCGGCCTATTTCCGGGTTGACGGGTGTGCTGGTGAGTTGGAGTATTTGTTTGGCAAAGGCGTCGGTGTCGTAACGGGGAATGAGGTACCCGCTTTTTTCGTGTTCTATGACTTCGTGCAGGGATGGGAGATCAAATGCGACGATGTTGCGCCCGAGTGCCATTGCGCCCAATAGAGAATGCGGTATGAGGTTGAAGGTGGTGGTAATGACAACGCACCGCGCTCTGGCCTGGTAGTCGGGCATTTCATTTTGGGGGAGGGCGCGTTTGGAGACATTGGGATAGTTGTTGGGGTCGATTTCGGGATTGACGCCTAAGAATTCGAAGTGTACTTCGGGGTCTTGTTCATAGACTTTGTGCATGATGGGTTCCAGGTATTCCCATCCCATGATGTCGCGCGATGCAAAGTGATTGCCCACGCATAAGACGCGCTTGGGGTCGGGGTCTTCTTCTCTTAAGGTGAAGATGTCGGCATCGACCGGACAGTACATGACTGCTGAGTCTATGTTCCAGCGTTTCAGGAGATATTCGCGGCCCCATTCGCATACGCTGACTTGATGTGCGAATTTGTAAACGGTTCCCGCAAATCGCTTGATTGACGGAATCCACCAGTGGGTGAGTACTATGGGAATACCAGGGCGGAATTTTTTCCATTTGTACAAAAAGGCCTGTCCCACGTCCTGCGTTGAGCCGACCCATAAGACATCGGGATTGTTCGGCCATTCGCGTTTGACGCCCTGGGCTACTGGTGCGCGTGTTTCATCCCATTTTCCAACGCCTTCGGTGAGGTAGATTTCATGTCCGCGTGAAACCCATTCGCGCAACAAACTTTCCTGTACGCCTTCATGGCAGGCATAGACCTGGATTTTCATAATAAAGTTCTCCGGATTATATGAGCCGTTTCTGCCAGCTTGAGACAATTTCGGCAAAGGTGTCTTCGAGTGTTTTTGTGATGTCCCAGTTGGGGTAGTGCGATTTCATTTTGCGAAGGTCGCTGTAATAGCATATATGGTCGCCTTCGCGGTTCTGGTCGGTATAGGTGTATTGCATTTTTTTTTCGGAATACTGGGCGACGAGGTCAAATGCTTCGAGGATGGAGCAACTGTTGTTTTTTCCGCCGCCGAGGTTATAGACTTCGCCGCATTGGGGGGATTGGACAAAGGCCCACATGAAACGGGCAACGTCGAGGGCGTGGATATTGTCGCGTACCTGTTTGCCTTTGTAACCGAAGATGGTGTATGTGCGGTTTTCCATGTTGCATTTGACCAGGTAGCTCAAGAAGCCGTGTAGTTCAACGCCGCTGTGATTGGGTCCGGTGAGGCATCCGCCGCGCAGGCAACAGGTAGGCATGTTAAAATAACGCCCGTATTCCTGTACTATGATGTCGGCGGCGACTTTGGATGCGCCAAAGAGCGAGTGTTTGGACTGGTCAATGGTAAATGTTTCGGGGATGCCGTGTTTGTACGCGGGGTCGTCGTAATCCCAGCGGGTGTCCAGTTCTTTTAAGGGGATGTGGTTGGGGGCATCGCCATAGACTTTGTTGGTGGACATGTGGATAAAGGGGGATTCGGGACAGGTTTGACGCGCGGCTTCGAGGAGGTTGAGTGTGCCGACGGCATTGGTGTCAAAGTCGTCGAAGGGGATGCGTGCGGCGAGGTCGTGCGAGGGCTGGGCGGCTGCGTGTATGATAGCGCTGGGTTTTATTTGGGATAGGAGTTCGCAAATGCCCGTGCGGTCGCGGATGTCTATTTCGTGGTGGTGGAAGTGTTTCAGGACGGTGTTCAGGCGTTTTTGATTCCAGCGCGTGTCTCCCTGGGGACCAAAAAAGACGGCGCGCTGGTTGTTGTCAATGCCGTGGATAATATATCCCTGTTCGGCAAAATAGATGCAGACTTCTGAGCCGATGAGGCCCGATGAGCCAGTGACGAGGAGGGTTTTCATGGATGCACTTCCAGCATTCAGCTATCAGTTGGTGATTTGGCGAATGGAAAAAATAGGGTTTTGATGGGGAAAGGTCAAATTCTAATTATTTTTTTACTTTCAAGCGAAAAACAATGTCTCGAGCGGGAAATATAAAAGCAAAAAAGGATTCGTATAGCTCGGGATAGATGTTTGCCAGCCATTCGATACCCAGCCTGCGAAAGAGAGGATTGAATGTGAGCCGGACTTCGATTTTTTGGAATTTTTCAACCACTCTCGGACGATGTTCGAGGGCTTCGATTTTGTAAAAGATATTCAAAAATCGACGCAGTTTGCCGGGAGGGTTCGGAAATGGCTCAGACAGAAAATCGAAGGTGCGGTAGCTGAGATGGTGGCGATGGGTGGGATCGGTATAGGATGCGGACGAGGAAAAGTGGGGTGTGACGCCTTCCAGACAAGCGTTGGGGCTGGAGATACGCCAGATTTCTTCCATTGCGCGCGGGATATCCGTCAGGTGTTCGATTACATGGCTGAAAACGATGTGATCGAAGGTATTGTCTTTGAATGGGTAAAAGAATTGTTCGAGGTTGACAATAACGTCGGCAGCGGAGCCTCGCGTGATATCTGCACCGATTGCACCGGCTCTTTTGTTTGAACCACAACCGAGATCAAGTGTTCGTTTCATATGTTGTCGGGTACGAGACTGCTCGTATCGTGCCATTTGTATTGATTCGAGATGGTCTTGATATATATGTATTGTGGATGTATTTTTGTCAAAGACATTGTTGCGGGTGTAAAATACTTTTCGGTTAAATGGTGGGGGTGAACCTATGTGTTCGTCCCTATTTTTTTATAATAGCGCGGATGACGGTTTTGATTTCGTCGATGAGTGTTTTGCGTTCGACGATGAGGAGGCCCGAGCCATAACCCGTGGTGAAGATCGCGCTGCCTGCGAGGACGCCTATTGGGATTGGCAATGTGTTGAGCCATTCGGTACTGGCAAAGTGCATGCCCGTGCCAATGGCTGCGGCGATGAGCGGGGGCGCGAATGTTTTGGCGATGGGGATATCGACATATGCGCGTACGAGGATGAGTGCGAGGATGAGGCCGACAATGGCGATGGCGTTCATGCTTATGGCGATGCCTACGGCTCCCATGTGATGGGCGAGATAGGGGGCGAGGATGAGCAGGATGAGGGCTTGCGCCGCAGAGAATTTTGCAATGCTTTTGGGGCTGCCTGCGCTGTAGAATAGGGCGTGTACATCGTCGAGGATAGGACGGCAGAGGGAGTAGATGATGAGCCATTGGAGCAGGGGAGCGGCAGGTGCCCAGTCGGGTTTGAAGATGTGTATCCATCGGTTGGCTTCAAGCGCGAGGACGAGGGAGATGGGGACTGTGGTGCGGAGGATGAGGCGCGAGGTTCGGCGGTATGCTGCGGAGAGTTGGTCGCGGTTGTTCTGGTAGCGCGCGTACACTGTGGCAGTGATGCGTACGATGACCATGGTGATGGCCCCGCTGGGTATTTGTGCAAAATTGTGTGCGGCGTCGTATATGCCGCGCAGGCTTAGTCCGAAGAACAGGCTGATGATGAGTTTGTCGTAGTGTTGAATGAATATTTTGGGTATGCCGCCGATCCAGAACCAGACGCCGTAGCGGATCATGCGCCGCGCGGCTTGCGCGTTGAAGGTGTGTAGCTGGTTCAGGGGAGGGGGATGGCGGAGCCAGACGACGGTGCAATAGAAGAGGATATAGGTGACGCTGTATGGGAAAAATCCGAGGATGAGTGCCCATTTGCCATATCCGAGGTAGGCGAGGCCGAGGCCGACGAGGGCTGCGAGGATGGTTCCTCCTGCATGTGCAAAGGCGAGGCGTCCAAATTCGAGGTTGCGCTGTAGCTGGGTTTCGGCGGTGAGTGCGGCTGTTCGGAGGAGGTCGAATGCGCCCAGTATGCCCAGGGCTATGGCGACTTTGGGGTAGTTTTGGGTGTCTGTAAAGCCGAGGTAGGTGTTGAAGAGTTCAAAGAGGTGTTCGGAATAGAGGGCGATGCAGAGGGCGAGGAGTGTGCTGATACTGCCCAGGCTAATGCTGAGTACAAAGTGCGTGGGTGCGAATTCATGGACGTTGTCGTGTTCGTGCAAGAGGGCGTAGTGCAAGCCGAAGTCTCGAATGGCGATGACAAGGGCGAGGATCGAATAGGCTGTGGTGATGGCGCCAAAGTCTTCGGGGACGAGGATCTGGTAGAGCAGGAGGAGGACCGCGAAGTTGATGAGGCGCGCGGGATAGGTGCTGCCGAAGGTTTGTATCGCGCCGTGCGCTATGCGCTGGATAGCGGATGCTTCAGTTGGTGTTGTCGGTTTTTTCATTGTATATGCACAGCGCGATTGCGATGAGGAGGATGGCGATACCGCCGAGTGTGATCCACCGCGTGGTGGCTACGATGGGGTCGCGGTAGGTGAGTTCGACGATGTGTTCGCCGGGTTCAAGCGCGACTGCGGTCCAGAGGTAGTTGGCGCGTATGAGGGGTTTGGGTTCGCCGTTGACGGTGGCAGTCCAGTTGGGGTGGTGGTTTTGCGAGATGACGAGGATGCGGGGTCCCGGGGCTGTTGTGCCGAGTTTGAGATGGCCCTGGTGTTCGTTGTATTCGAGGCGTTCAACGCTGCCTGTTTCACTGGTGTTGGTGTCGGGGGTGATGCGGGGGTTTTCTTCGAGTAGTGCTGTTTGTACGGGGTTGGTGTTGGTGTCGGTCAATTTTTGGAGGATCTGGTTTTCATCGGGGATGATTTCGTATTGGGGCGCGAGATAGAACCAGGGTAATGCACCGGGGTTGCGGTAGATGTGCAGGCCCTGACGTCCGGCAATTTTTTGGAGATATGGATCACCCAGTTCAGATGGGGCGACGATGTATCTGGTGTTGAGGAGGTTGCGGATCGCGGGGTTGGGGTTGTAGAGTGCGTCGGATTTGAGGATGTGGTCGTAACGCCTGATGGCGAAGTCGTTGAATCCGGTTACGAGGTCTATGCCGGGCAAGGGCATCTGGTTGTGGTCGGGTAGGGCGAGTACGCGGAAGAGGCTGTTGTCGCGTTTGAGGAAGGCAACGGCGTCGGCGTTGATGCGCTCCTGTGGTGGAACGCGGTTGGGGTTGACGTAGTTGAGAAATAGTTTGTCAATGCGCCAGGTGTCGATGAGGAGGACGGTGAGGAGCACAAGGGCAAAGGTGTGGATTTGGAGTTTGTTTTGTGCGCGGAGATACGAGATGACGGTAAGTATGCCGACGAAGAGCGCGGCGAGCAATGCGCCCTGTCCTGCGATGGGAAGGTTATTCTGGGCGATTTGGAGACGGGTGAAGGATGTATCTCTGGTTTTTACTATAAGCTCTTGCCATGCCGATATGTCCGTCCAGACGATGTTTTGCCAGAGGGACAGGAGTGCAGAAGGGGCAAAGGCAAATAGGAGGAGGATGGCGGTGCATATTCCGCCTGCGATGCCGAGTTTTTTTGCGGTTTCGGGGGTGATGTCGTCGGTTATGAGGCGGTGGAGACTGTACGCGCCGAGGGCGCATAGCGCAAAGGCAAAGAGAAAGGCGATCATGCCAGGTGCGCGCAGTACGCTGACGCCCGGGACGATGTGAAAGAGGAGTTTGTGCAGGGGGGTGTGGGGTCCGAGTGCATAGGCGACTGCGAGTATGAAGAGGCCGAGGAGGAATGCGATGTGGTTCTTTTTGCGTATGCGCGAGAGGGCGAGGATGGCGAAGAAGAGGGGGACGATGCCGATGTATTCGGAGTTGATTTTGAAGGCGTTGCGTCCCCAGTATTTGTGGGGTGTTGTGTTTGTGTCAAATCCGACAAATTCGGGGATGACGAGGGCGAATATTTCTTCGGGATGAAGCGACCAGGATGAGGCAAATTCATAGCCGTCGTCGGTTTGTTGCTCGGAAACCGCGCGTTTTGACGATGTTGTTGTGTTCCAGTATTGGGGGATGACGCCTTCTGCGCCTATGGCGAGGCCCAGGCAGATCGCGCCTGCCGATAGGAGGGTTTGATAGAGGGCGGTTTTTGCTCCGTTACGGGATAGGCCCCATAAGAGTTTGTAGAGAAAGAGCAGGCCCAGTGCCCAGAGGGCAAAGTAGGCCATCTGAAGGTGCGGGCTGTAGATGGCGATGCCGACGGTGCCGCCGAGGATTAAAAAGTAGATGATGCGCCGCGTGTCCATGCCCCGGTTGAGTGCCCAGTACATGAGCGGAAAGAGGCCGATGACGGTCATTTTTGCATAGTGCCCGGCCTGCGAGAAGGAGAGGAATGCAGGGGCAGAGGCGTAGGCCGCACCTGCGATGAGGGCTGCGAGGGGATGGAGGCCAAAGCTGCGTGTGCAGAGGTACATGAAGTAGCCTGCTGTGAACATGGCGAAGATGTAACGCCAGCCAAAATAGCGGTGTTCGCTGGTGAAGAGGTCGATGACGACGAGGGGATAGTATTGCGGACGCAGTGCGGCTGATTCCGGGGTGCCGCCCATAAATCGGCTCCAGTTTTTTGGCGGCAATTTTTTCAGGGCTTCTGCAAAAGGTTCGTTGCCTCTGTGAAATTCTGCACCGGTGTCACTGCCGTAGATCACGTCGCCCGTGATGAGGATGTGATAGAAATAGCCGGCAGTGAGCAGGGCAAAGAATACAATGGGTACCCATGGGCGGGATAGGAGGTTGGTGAGTGTAGAAGGGGGTTTTGGTTGGGAAGAACGGCGAGGAGGCATAGTTTATATCCATTTTTGAGGTGGTTGCGCGAGGATGGATTCGCTGAGTGGATCAAAGTAAGATCGGGCTGTCGTGAAGAAAGAGGCCAATTGACCGTTCTCATCAGGTATCAACACGGAGCGTATCCAGGCGTTCATTTTATCTGGATCGTCAAATTGTCCTGACCGTTCGACAAGTTCAGTATTTTGTCCGCGTTAACCGGAGCCGTTCAGCGTTCAGGTTTAGAATCTCAATCGTTTTCCTTACGCGAGCGACGGGAATACCTTCAGATTCGCACGCTTCTTCATCGACTGTGATACTGCCATCGCGAAGGACCTTGGTAAGCGACGGGCGGGCGGGTAGTAGCCGGGGGTCAATAAAGTTTTCGTCGTTCTGATTCCCCTTTGCCTGGCCACAGGTATGTCCTCCGCTCTTCCTTGCCTTCGATCTGGTTCCACCGACACAGCACGCGATCATATTGGTGATATCAACCTCTCTCTCGGCTCCTTGTTGCGGATCGCTTCTCGGAATGACGTGTTCAATCTGACGAGGCCATGCTGGGATTGCAATCTCGCAGTAGGCGCAAAGTCCATGCTGGTTTTGGGCCAGCGCATCCATGAGTTCATTGCGTGACGCTCCCGAATTGTGAGAGCAGAATTCGGTCCAATTCGCATTGGCTTCCACAATATTGCGATATTCAGCAAGGCCGGGCGTGGGCGTGTTCAAACCTCGAATTTTCTTCATTGCGATTCGGCCATCTGCTTGAATAGCTTGCGTTGCTTGATTTCGAGGTCGGCACTGATAAGGGCGTAATCGCGGGGCGAAAGTTTTTCGAGCTTGCGCCTGAGCTTTAAGGCTTCCTTTGTTTCGCCTTTTCCTTCGCTGACCAGACGCCGGTATTGATCCAGGGCTTCTGTGAATTTGTTATCGGGAGGTCGTTCGCTTACGTGCATTACCGCGGCGAGCACATCTCCCGCTTCAGCGCCATAAGTTGCCCCTGCTGGTGCCCCGGTAGCGATGTTGTCGTCGTCTCGGTACAGTTCCACAATAATGTGTTTTGGTTCAACGGTTGTCAGTACCTGAGGACTGTGGGTGGAAACGATGAATTGCGCGTTGGGGAATGTCCGCATGAGGTCGTTGAGGATGCGTTGCTGCCACGCCGGATGCAGGTGGAGTTCGATTTCGTCGATGAGGACAATGGCTTCGGATTGGAGTGGGTTGTCCATGTGTGGGTTGCCCTGTGCCCTGCGCCGCGCGAGGTCCGCTGCGAGTGCGAGTACGATGCGATAGCCGCCGCTCAATTGATTAAGAGAGAGTTTTTCTACCCGGCCTTCCTCGGATTTTTGGGATACTACAAAGCGGAGTGGATTTAACTCGATACGCGGGTCGGATACTTCCGGGAGCATGGAGGAGATAGCCTGACGAATCACGGATACATCTTTGAGTTGATAATCGAAATCGCGCCGCTCTCTCCGTTCTCGAAGCTCTTCGTTTTCTTTAAAATAAAACCAGGTCAAGAGATCCTCGAAATCTGTGTGGGCAAGGGCACCCTTCAGCGCGTCACGACGAGAGGGCTCGTATTGGGAACCACGTTGTGACAATACCCAGTCTGGTATATCGGATAACATGCGATCAGTACCATAGAAGGCGACTATCGGCATATCTTCCTCTCTTGTAGCAAGAGCTTCTTCTAATCCCGACCGCATCGCATCATTTACGGCTATTCTCTGAGCTTCTTCTCGTTCATCTGTCGCTTTATCTCCTCGCCGTTCCCCTATGATTCCATCTATTGACTCGACCACGATCCGAGGAGATGCCGCACCCTCGCGCCAATCCTCCTCGGAAAGATCAAAGGACAATTCATCGAGAAAAGATTCCAGACTCTCTCTTAGACCCACTGAAATCGCGCTCAGAACGCTTGTTTTGCCGTGTCCATTGGCTCCGTGCAACACGGTTAGCGTTGGGTCAAGAGGTAGCTCGAGGTTTTCTATGGCGCGATAATTTTCAATTGTTACGGATTTCAATTTCACGATCGCACCTCCTGTATTTTGAGTTTAGCCCGGTGTTGTGCGGCCAACATCTATTGATTGTATCTATATAGTAAATCAGGTGCTGCGTCAAGTGCTGCACGCTATTGGATCGGTGAAAAAAAGACTGTCTATCTGTGCTTGTTATTGCGGTTAGTGGCCAGTAGTCAGCGAATCAACTTGAAGCCGTCATCGCGGTATGGTGTTAGCCGCGATCCAGTGGTTTTGACTTTCATCACTGGATAGAATCATTCCAGTGCAGGCTCTGCCCATCCTTTTATCCTGTCCATCCTGATTCTGACTTTTTTTTCGTACAATACATGGCTTGCCGCGCAGCGTAGATGGCGATGATTATGAGGCAGATTACGACGAGGATGAGTGCGAGGGTCATGGTTGGGCTGAGGATGTTTGTGCGCAGGACATTGACCCACCACATGTCGATGAGGTCGTAGTTTTTGAGAGATGCAGAGACGATGCGCTCTGTGCCAGAGGAGATGGTGTAGTCGAGCGATTGCCCGGTTGTGAGGCGGCAGATTGCCGAGGTGATCTGGTAGTAGCCGCCAATAATGGGGGATAGATTGGGCGAGAAGAGGAGGTCGCCCATTTGGTGAGGCGCGAAGATTGTCGCGCCTATTTTTTTGTCCTGTACAAGGTGCGTAAAGAGATAGGGATTCATCAGCACGGCGGGGAGTTGTACGAAGAAGCCGAGGACGGTGAGGCGGCGCGTCCACTTGATATCGGCGAGGACGCCGAGGGGGAAGATACAAAAGGGGAGGATGGGAAGCAAATAACGCGGTCCCCACGATGAGCCAGCATGCCAGTCGATCATGGGTAAGAGGATGATAAATAGCATCAGGATGAAGCCGAGAAAAAGGCGCGCTTCGTCTGGGTGCGATGATCGGAATTTGTGATAGGCGATGGGGAGGAGGCATATTAGCGGAAAAAAGAAGAGGAGGCCGCGTCCGGTGCTGAAGAGCAGGCCGTAAAAGGCGGTGAAGATCTGCGTGGGTATAAAGGCGAGATAGCCGCCTTTTTGGGCGAGGATGTCGAGGTGGTATCCGGTGAGTAAGATGTTGCCATAACGCAGGTGGTTGTGATAGGCGATCAGAAGACAGGCTGCGACGATGGGCGATAGGAAGATGGCGATGCGCGATGTGGTGTGTTGGGTGCGGCGCAGATAGAGCAGGGGGATTGGCAGGAGGACGAGGGTGTAGAATTTGGTGAGGATGGCAATGCCAAAGCCGATTCCTGCAAGGATGGGTGAGGAAGAGCGTTTGATAAGGGCATGTGTTGCGATGAGCAAGCCGAGCCCGACGAGCGGTTCTGGAAAGCCGTATCCCGAGTAGGGAAAGACCATGGTGCCGAGTGCAAAAGCGCCTGTGAGCCATTTTGTGGTGGATGGTGGGTAATTGAATGATTGAAGGATTAAAAAGAAGACGAGAACCCACAGGGCGGATATGACCACGTTGGTCATTGAGGTGGTGAACATGGTGAGGTAGTCGGCGGGGATATTGGGAAAGATGCCAGCGAACAGGAGGCCAATGGCGTAGAAGGGTATTTCCACGAGGGGCATGCCGGGTCCGTATTTGGAGTACTGGTGTCCAGATGAGGTGACCGCATCGCGGTGTTTTTGCATTTCGGGCAGGGTGAAGCTTTCATCGGAGATGACGAGGTCGCCATCGCGCACCAGGCTTTGCGCGGTGAGGTAATTCCAAAATCCATCGCCTCCGTAGTGTCCGCCCGCTGTGAGGGCGTAGATGCAGAGGAGGAAGATGAAGAGGTGTGTTGTGGTTCGTTTAGTCATTGGTAGTCAGTAGTCGGTGAATCAACATAAAGCCGTCATCGCGGCAGGTTTTTAGCCGCGATCCAGAGGTTTTTGCTTTTGCCCCCTGCTCAACACCATGCAGGGGCAGGCTATTCATCACTGGATAGAATCATTCCAGTGCAGGCTCTGCCCATCCTGATTCTGACAGTGATTTAACAACTTTCAGATAGACCTCTTCTTGCGCTTGTGCTGTGCGGTCCCATGTGAATTGGGCGGCCCATTTTCTCCCTGCTGTTCCCAGGCGTTTGCGCAGGATAGGATCGCCGAGCAGGCGGTTCATGGCGCTGGCGAGTGCCTGGGGATTTTCCGCTGGGACGAGGAGGCCGGTTTCATCGGCGCGGATGGCATCTGTTAAGCCGGGGATGTCGGTGCCTATGACGGCTTTGGCTGCGGCTGCGGCTTCAATGGCGACAATGCCCCAGCCTTCGTAGCGCGAGGGGGTGCAGACGAAGAGGGCATGGCCCAGGAGGATGTTTTTTTGTTCGGGTGTGACAGCGCCGGTAAATTCGACGCGGTTTGCGATGTTGAGATGGTTGGCGATGGATCGTATTTCGCGCTTGCTTTGCGGGGTTCCGCGACCCGAGAGGATGAGGCGGATGTCGGGTGCGTTGAGTTTGGCAAAGGCGGATAGGAGGATGTCGATGCCTTTGTTGTGGATGTCCGTGCGCCCAAAATAGAGGATGTAGTTCTCTTCTGCCCAGGGTGCTTCAAAACAGATTTGATCGATGCCGTTATAGACGAGGTAAAATTGCGCGTGGGGTGCGCGTTTTTCAAGCTGGCGCGTGACGGTGGGCGAGACGGTCTGGATGTGCGGGTGAAGGCGCAGGGCGCGCTGTTCGGCTTTGCGGGCAATGTGGCCGAGCAGGGGATATTTCGCGATGGCGTGATCGCCCATGAAATGGGAAAATTCGAGGAGGCTGTCGCGCCTTTTTTTTTCGGAGACGAAGAGGGGGGCAAAGGCCGAGAATTGATGGACCCACAGGTCGGTGTTTGCGCGGGTGATTTCGCGGGAGGCGTGGTGGGCGAAGCTCATTCGGCTGAGGAGGTACGAGCGGTCCGATCCCACGCGGCGGATGTGTACGCCTTCTCGGGTTTCTTCTCTGAGGGCGTCGGGATACGCGCCTGTCAGGATGGTGATTTGATGCTTGTGCGATAGACGACGGGCTATTTCCCATGTGCGCAGGGCACCACCCCCACCACACCAGGGGTTGTCGATGTCGTCATATAAGGTGTGTAAGATGTTCATTTATAGATGGTTCATTCCCAGAGCATCTGGTCTATGACGTCAAATAAGTCGTTGCCGATGTAGCTTATGCGGTCGCGCGTTTGTCGGTCGATTTCTGCAAGGGCGTTTTCACCAGAGCCGGTGCGCACGAGGGCTGCGCGGCAGCCTGCATTCCATCCGGCTTCGAGGTCGGTTGCGTTGTCGCCTATCATGATAGAACCCGCGAGGTCGATGTTGTGTTCACTGGCGGCGCGTAAGATCATGCCCGGCGCAGGTTTGCGGCAGGTGCAGTTGTCTCTTCCATCGGGGTGATGGGGGCAGTGGTAGATGGCATCGATGGATGCGTTGCAGGCTGACAATTGGCGTTTGAGTTCGCGGTGGATCTCAGAGAGTCCAGGTTCTGTGAGCAGGCCGCGCGCAATGGCGGATTGGTTGGTGATGACGATGACGGGATAACCGGTCTGGTTGAGACGCGCAATAGCTTCTCCCGCGCGCGGTATGAGCTGGAGTTGTTCCACGCGGTTGAGGTCGTGGACCTCGATGTTGATTGTGCCGTCGCGGTCGATGAATGCTGCGGGTTGTGCGTTCACAGGCTTCCTTTGGTTGAGGGTATGCCGCTGATCCTATTGTCGAGAGTGACGGCCTGTCGCAGGGATCGGGCGACGGCTTTGAAGATGGCTTCCATGCCGTGGTGCGCGTTGTTGCCGCGGATGAGGTCGATGTGCAGGTTCAGGCGGGCATTGTGCGCGAGTGCGGTGAAAAATTCGAGGCCGAGTGCCGTGGGAAATGCGCCGATGCGTTCTTCGGCGAATGCGGCGTTATAGATCAGGTGCGCGCGGCCAGAGAGATCGACCACGGCGCGGGCAAGGGCTTCGTCCATGGGGACGTACGCAGAGCCGAATCGCGCGATGCCGGCTTTGTCGCCCAGTGCGTTAGATAGTGCTTGACCGAGGCAGATGCCGACGTCTTCGACGGTGTGGTGGGCATCGACTTCGAGGTCGCCTTTGCAGGTGACGGTGAGGTCGAATAAGCCGTGGCGAGCAAGGGCTGTGAGCATGTGGTCAAAGAAGCCGATGCCCGTGTCGATGTGCGATTCTCCCGTGCCCGTGAGGTTGAGGTTGAGGTCGATGTCGGTTTCAGAGGTTTTGCGCTGGATGTGTGCCGTGCGAGAGGACATTGGGATGTGCCTTTTTTAAAGCGAATAGACGAATAGACGAATAGACGAATAGACGAATAGACGAATAGACGAATA
>VXRD01000158.1 GCA_009838845.1 Gemmatimonadota bacterium
ATGTATATCGGTTCGAATCAGTTTGATTTAGCCGAACAGGAAGAAATTCTCGAACGCTTGGCATTGCTGCCATAATTCAGATTAAAAAATATAAAACTTGACAAAAAATTGGTGGTGTTCAAATATTCTTTTTATCTTAAGAAGTTTTTTAAGACTTAAACAAGGTGTCCCGTTACCTGACCTCGATAATTTGGGTTAAAATGAGGTGATAGAGTGCAGATACCTTCTTCATATCAACCCGGGTATGAAAAAGCACTTCTGACCGATCCCGATCTCGCCAAAACGTACATCCAGCACACGCTGATTGGCGATCCCGATGCCGATGCCCTGATCAATGGATTAGCCGGTATTGACGAGAAGCAACAGGGCGAATTCATCAGGGCTGGGATGGACCTGGATGAGGAAAAACTGCGTGATGCGCCTCAGGCAGTACGGGCGTTTTTTGAGAAGGTCGGGACGCCGCCCGCGTGGTTTGATCCCGAGTCAGTATATCCCGGATGCCGTGGCTTCCAAGCCTATTCAGATCTGTTTCTTACCTCGTTTGTCGTGGATATTATTGTACAGGGTTTCACTACGCTAATCAGCCAATCGTTTTTCACCACAGGAAGGCTGACCGATCAGGGGGTGCGGCGGCTAAAGCAAAATATACTTCACCTCCTGGAAATTATGTTGCCGGGTGGCCTGGAGCGATATGGCGAGGGCTGGAAACTGTCTGTCCGTCTGCGGCTGGTGCATGCACAGGTCAGGCGGCATCTTCTCGCTTCTGAGGAGTGGGACTATGATGCCCACGGCATGCCGATCAGTACTGCCCACATCGCGCTCGCGTCCTGTAATTTCTCCGGGATGCTGTTGCGGTCAGCCACGCGAATTGGCGCACGTCTAAACGATGAAGAACGCGACAGTTTTATGCAGATATGGCGCTATACCGCTCATCTGATGGGTGTGCCCGAGGCACTCTTGTTCAGCAATGAGACCGAAGCCTGTGAAACATACCGCGTGGGTTATATCTGCGAGCCGCCTCCCGGTCTGGAAGCTATTGCTATGGCAAACTCGGTGATTGCCTCGGCTCCTTACGTGATCGGTATTAAAGACGAGAAAGAGCGAGATAATCTATCTGGTTTTGGATACCGCCTTTCCCGAGCGTTGATTGGAGACGAACTCGCCGATCAACTCATGTTCCCCAAAAGTCGGACATCTGGGCCCGGGACACTGGTATATTTGCGGCTGAGGCGCAGAATCCAGGATATCCTCGATGTCCTGCTATGGTGGAGACCGGGTCATCGTACCCAAAGCTTCATGGCCTTGCTCGACGTATCTACGCTCGAAGAACATAAAATCAGTTACCGATTACCCGACAAGCTACACGCAGACGAGGCGAAGCCGTGGTGAGGTATGACGGTCTTTATCCACCAATATATAAATGAGGAAATCATTCGCTTGGTGAACTCGTCGCCGCACTTAATCCGAAATGGTCGAAGGAGTGTTTCTTTTGCGATTAGAACGCTACACCGCTGTCATTTTGCGCTATCGATGGTTGGTCGTTGCGCTCGCAACGCTGGTCATGCTGGCATTGACGGCAGGTGTTCGCTTCATTACTGTCACGAACGATTACCGCATTCTGTTTGGTGAAGACAATCCGCAACTCCTCGCTTTCGACGCTCTGGAGAACACGTATTCGGCCTCCAATACGGCACTGATTGCCATTGCGCCCCGAGATGGCTCGGTGTTCACCCGCGAGGCGCTTGGCGCGGTTGAAGAATTGACCGAAGCCGCGTGGCGTGCGCCTTATTCCAGTCGCGTCAATTCCCTTACCAATTATACCCATAGCGAAGCACTTGATGACGATTTGGTTGTCGCTCCGCTCGTTGACGACGCATCTTCTCTGAGCGATGTCGATGTGGTGCGTATCGAGAAGATCGCGTTGGACGCAATCGAAATTGCCGGGCGTCTGGTGTCTCATGATAGACGCACGGCCGGGGTGGCTATTAATTTTATTCTGCCCAAAAATCACGACCAGGCAGTGATCGAAATTACCGATTATCTCGATTCGATCCTGAGTCAAGCCCGTACGAGCCATCCGGATATCGATTATTACCTGACTGGCGATGTGGTCATGCATCGGACTTTTGCCGATGTCACGAAGAGCGACATGGAGACTCTGACACCTGTTGTATTTCTCATCATTGTAGGTGCCACAATTATTCTCCTGCGTTCGATTCTCAGCACTTTGGCCATTGTTGCCGTGATCGTGTTTGTCATCAATACGACTATGGGATTCGCCGGCTGGAATGGCGTGGTGTTCAGCCCCACCAATGCCGGCGTGCCGATTATTGTCATGGTGATCGCCATCGCGGATTCAATCCACATTGTCACGAGTGTTTTACTGGGTATGAGGCGCGGTCTGGACAGAAATGCGGCGATTGTTGAGTCGATCCGCATCAATGCCTATCCGATATTTATTACCTCGGTCACGACGGCGATTGGATTCCTCAGCCTGAATGCCTCAGATTCACCGCCTTTTCACATTTTGGGCAATTACGTGGCATTTGGCGTCTTGTGCGCGCTTGTTTACACTATGACGCTATTGCCGGCATTGCTTTCGATTCTGCCATTGCGCGCGTCTCTTGTGCAGTCTCAGAGGACGGCTTTTTTTGACCGCTTTGCTGACTTTGTCATCGCTCGGCGCAATTTTTTGCTCTGGTTCGTCACTGCGGTTGTCGTTGTCCTGATACTCGGTGTCTCCCGCATTGAGTTGAGCGATAATATGGCGCAGTATTTTGATGATCGCTACGAGTTCCGGCGCGATACGGATTATATTATTGATAATCTGACTGGTCTGGATAAGCTGGAATATTCGCTGAGTGCAGGGCGCGAAGGTGGTATTACTGATCCGGAGTATCTGCGCCAGGTCGATGCTTTTGCCGAGTGGTACCGGGCGCAACCCGAAGTGACCCATGTCCAGGCATTTTCGGATATTATGAAACGTCTCAATAAAAATATGCACGGCGACGATCCAGCTTTTTATCGCTTGCCCAAAGACCCGGACCTCGCGGCGCAGTACCTGTTGCTCTACGAGTTTTCGCTTCCGTTCGGTAGCGATCTCAACGACCGCATAGATGTCGCCAAATCCGCTACGCGTCTGAGTGTCGTGACCAGGAATGCGTGGTCTCGAGATTTGCGTGAACTCGATAAGCGTGCGCAGGTGTGGCTCCAGGCCAATGCACCCGCTTTTGCACACGAAGCATCGGGTCTGAGCATTGTTTTTGCCCATCTGTCCCTGCGAAATATCAATAGTATGTTGCGCGGTACGATCACTGCGATGGCACTCATTTCATTCATTCTGATCTGGATTTTCAAAAGTGTTCGGGTGGGTCTCCTCAGCTTGTTGCCCAATTTTATCCCCGCGATTATGAGTTTTGGCCTGTGGGGCTATCTCGTCGGCCATGTGGGGATTGCCTCTTCGGTGGTGATCGCCGTTGTTTTTGGAATTGTTGTGGATGATACGATTCATTTTCTGAGCAAATATCTGAAGGCCCGGCGCGATGGCCTTCCCGCACCCGAAGCTGTGCGCTATACCTTTAACACGGTGGGCCATGCGTTATGGACGACGACCGCAGTGTTGTCAGTGGGCTTTCTGGTGTTCGCCACATCGGGATTTGAGGTGAGTTGGGCACTCGGTCTTTTGGTCACGATTACGATTGTCTTCGCGCTTGTTGCCGACTTTTTACTTTTGCCAACTCTACTGATTGCTATTGATCGGAGAAATTCATGATACCAATACGACCAATACACCTGTTTTTCGCGCTTTGTCCAATTATTTTGTTTTGTCTCGGTGTGTCATCACCTGCTCGTTCCGAAAGTGCAGAGGAAACCGGGTTGAAAATCGCTCAGGATTCCCAGGATCGCGAGAAGGGTTTTGGTAATTTTACGGCTCAGCAAACCATGGTGTTGCGCAACAAACACGGGCAAGAGAGCCGGCGCCAACTCCGGGTAAAGGTTCTCGAAGTCTCCGAAGATGGCGACAAAAGTCTGTTTGTGTTCGATGAACCGCGCGATGTCAAGGGAACGGCGTTGCTTATTCACGCTCATCGGGAAAGCGCGGACGACCAATGGCTTTATTTGCCCGCTCTGAAACGCGTCAAACGCATTAGTTCGTCCAACCAGTCCGGCTCTTTTATGGGGAGTGAATTTGCTTATGAGGACCTGACCCCTCAGGCTGTGGAGAAATTTACCTATCGTTACCTGCGCGACGAGGCATATGGCGATTTGACATGCACGGTTACAGAACGCTTTTCCGTGGATAAGAAATCGGGCTATAGCCGCCAGGTGGTCTGGAGGGATAAGGACGAGCTTCGCGTCTGGAAAGTGGAGTATTACGACCGCAAGGATGCCCATCTGAAGACACTCACTCTGGGGAATTATGCGCAGTATCTGGAGCGTTATTGGCGTGCTGGTGAGATGACGATGGTCAATCATTTAACCGGGAAAAGTACCGTTCTGACCTGGACGGATTTTGAGTTTCAGGCTGATCTCAACGATCGCGATTTCACACAAACTGGGCTGAAACGGGTGCGTTGATGTTACGTCGTACCGCTCTTCATATTTTACCTTTCGGCGCTGTCTGGATTTTGGTTCTGGTCTTTGCTGTTGGCGCACATGCCGAAATTGGGATTGACCGCGATTTTTCCGGGCGCGTGAATGTCGAAAGCCGATGGTTTCCCCGGGCCGGTGTTTTTTCCGGTCAGGGGGCACAGGCCATCGGTTTTGTTGTAGTACCCAACCTCTATCTCGCAGACGCTGAGGGTAGGAGTTTCACGCTATCGCCATTTTTTCGCTATGACAAAGCGGATCCACGCCGCACCCATGCCGATCTGCGAGAAGCCTATTTTCTGGTATTCGGCGAAATCGGCGATGGCGAATGGGAGTTGCGCGTGGGTATTGATCAGGTCTTCTGGGGCGTTACGGAATCGCAACATCTGGTCGATGTTGTCAATCAGATCGATCTGGTGGAACATCCAAATGGAGAGGCTAAGCTGGGGCAGCCGATGGTCAATATTACCTGGTCCAGCGATTGGGGAGTAGTGGAATTTTTTGTTTTACCGTATCACAGGGTGCGCACGTTTCCGGGCGAATCCGGCCGCCTGCGCCTTCCACTTGTTGTAAATGATGAGCAGATTGAGTATGAGAGCGAGGCGTATCTGGATTTTGCCGCGCGGTACAGTCAGAGTTTTGGCGCTTTCGATGTTGGCCTGAGTGTGTTTAACGGTACCAGCCGGGAGCCTTTTCTGATGCCGGGTGCGGATAGTAGTGGAGCGCCGGTATTGGTTCAGTTCTACGATCAGATCCGGCAGTTTGGGCTGGATGCGCAACTGACTGTCGGTTCCTGGTTGTTCAAGGTAGAAGCGATTCAGCGTGTGGGTGCCCGAAATCTGCTGGGTATAGAAGAAGATTATGTGGCTTCTGTTTTTGGTGGCGAATACACGTTTTATTCCGTATTTGGTTCGGCCTTTGATGTCAGTTTGCTCGGCGAATGGAATTACGACGGACGGGGGCGTAATGCGACCCCGAGTCGCTCGCCCAATACGCTCGAGAATGATTTCTTTTTTGCCACGCGCATTGCGTTCAACGATGTTCAGAGTACTGAAATTGTCGCGAGTATTCTGGGGGATGCGGGTCGTTCTACACGCGCACTATCTGTCGAATTGGACCGGCGCATCTCTGATCAGTTGTCTCTGAATATAGAGGCGATTCATCTTCTCTCTATTGACAAAGCAGATATCCACTACGATACGCGCCGCGATAGTTTTATTGATGTGAGTCTGATGTACAATTTTTAGTTGTTGCACAATCTCTAATTAAAAAACAAAATCCCCGCCCGGGAAGATCAGGCGGGGGTTTGTTTGTATAGAAGGAGCGATCACATTACGCCAGGTTCCATACCCGGTTCGCCCGCGTGATAGGACGCCAGGCACCAGGGGTCTCGGGTTTCTTTGCGGAAGGTGCGAACTTTTTGTCGCATGGATTCGGCGATGTCCTGAACTGCGGGATCGTCGATGATGTTGGTGGACTCCATGGGGTCGTTTTCAATGTCGAAGAGGGCTTCGGCATCCTGGTGTAGAAATTTTTCCGTGCGGCGTTTGCCCATTTCCAGATTTTCTCGGCGAATGGCCTGCCAGGTGGGCGATGCCCACAGGTCACTGGGCAAAGGTGTGGTGATTTCGGGATAGAGATTGCGCACGTATTTGTATTTGCGTCCGCGCAACACCCGGTAGGGATAGTAATTGGTGACTTCGTGGAAGGTATGGGAAAAGAAGGTTTCGTCAAATCCTTCGGGATGTGTTTCGTTCAGGATGGGGACGAGGGATTTTTCGGGCAGGCCTTCAGGGGATTCAACGCCGCACCATTCATAGACGGTCGGGGCGATGTTGTTCCAGTTGACGAGGGCGTCGCTGATAACGGCTTCGGCATTTGGGCGCACAATGATGAGCGGGCAGTGATGGCCCGTGTCAAAAGAAGAGGCTTTGCCGCCGGGAAAGGGCATGCCGTGGTCGCTCATGACAATGATCATGGTGTCATCGGTTCGGCCAGCGTCTTGTAGTGCCTGAACGGCCATGCCAATTCCGGTGTCGAGGCGAGAGACGGATTGGTAGTATTCGGCAAATTCCCGTCGGACATCTGGATGATCGGGCAGAAAATCGGGGACGATGACTTCTTCGGATGAATACGTGACTTCGGGGACGCCGGGATAGGTTTGTTTGTTGCCAAAGTCCCGATGGGGGTCGGAATAACCGACGTGCAGATAGAATGGCTGATCGCTGTCAATGGTTTCAAAAAATTTTGAGATGTTGTCTGCGATAAAGCGCACATTGCGCCCTCCGCCAGCTTCGTAGTTCCAGGGATAGACAGATTCGGGTTGTACATGGAGTTTGCCGACAACGCCGGTTGTGAATCCGGCGGATTGCAGTGTTTTGGGAATTGACGGCATGTTGAGTTGCGTGTGGAAGTTGTGAATGCTGTGCGAGTGGCCGTATTGTCCGTGCGTGTGGCTGTAGTGTCCGGTGAGGAGGTTGGCGCGGCTGGCTGCGCACGATGGGGTGGTGCAAAAGGCGTGCTTAAATAAGGTGCCTCGCGCGGCAAGTGCATCTACGCTGGGCATTTTGATGACGTTGTTGCCATAACATCCGGCAATGGGGCTCCAATCGTCGGCAATGAGTAAGAGGACGTTGCGGTAGGACATAATATCTCCTTGTTGTGATTGCACCCTTTGGGCGCTTCAATGCGGGTGGTTATGTGGTTTTCCATTCGGTTTAATATCATACTTTGTCTAACCAGATCGGGCTGGTCCACGCCCGGTGGCCATCGTGCTGGTAGATGCGAAGGTAGCAGTAGTGAACACCTGAGGGTGAAAAGGTCAGGTGGACGGTATCTCCCAGAATAATGTGCTGTTTTTTGGGTGTAAAGGTTTGGGATATGTCCCCGTTGACCATCAATTCGATGCGGTCTATGTCTGCTGTGCCCAGAACTTCAGCGGTAAATTCGTAGCGATGTGCCCTGACAGTGCTGCCCATGGGATGGGAATTGATCTGAAAATCGATATAGATCCGGGCGCCAGTGGTGGCGTAGCACCGGCGCTTTGAGAATGCATCGAAGATGGTGGGGCGGTCAAGCCGTTCCGCCCACAGGCCGGTAAGTCCCGCGGGTTTGCCAGGTCCCGGTTCCGGATAAGGGTTTGCCGGACGGGAGTCGTGGGTGTCGCTGCCGCTGACAATACCGAGTTTGAGACCCTGAAACTGGATGGCCCGGTTGATTTTGGCTTCTTCAAGATCTACGTTGACATTCTGCTTCTGGTAGATTTCTGCGAGGCATTCCCGTTCGTAAAAGGCGGTGTGAAAGTGCCCTTGAGTGAATCCACCCCGGGCATGGACGGCGTCGTAGAGTTCTCGGTAATCCTTGCAGTAGACGGTTTCCGGATGGTAGCGCGCTTGGAGTTTGGGGTCGTGGGCTTCGGGTCGATCTTCGCAGAAGATGGGAGAAAGACCGTCCAGATCGGGAAAGAATCCGAGACGGTGACTGCCGTCGGGTGGTGTGGCGAATTCAATGGAGGGAAGAGCAATAAATTCTCCGGGCAGTGTGAAGGAACGCCAGGCATCTATAAGCTGTTCCCAGACTTCGGCGATGCAGGCGCTATACGAAAAAAGTTGTCCGCCCGAGAAGCTCAGATGGGCGATGTCTCTGGCCCAGATAAAATAGTCTGTCAGAGGGCGCTGGTTGAACAGCATGCCGTGGATATCACCCCAGTACAGAGTTAAATCAGAGGGTGTAGTAGTGACTCGCGTGGGATTGCTCTGAGCGTTCAGCTTTCCACGCCTGGCAGAGACCTGGTCCCAGGGGGCCTTCGCAGAGAGGTGGGTACGCGTGGTGTGGGAATTATCCAGAAATACGCTGATGCTTTCCGCTGCAGTAGCAAGGGTGAGTTCGTCTTTAGAAAAGACGGGATTGCCGTATGTGTCGATGGGGGTGACCTGCGCTGCGATACGCCCTGTGCTCAGCGCGTGCGCTGTCACCCGGAGCGTTTCCACAGATCCGGGCGCAATGGTGAGGGGATTGCTCTTGAGAATGGAGAGGTCTGTATCTCTGGGCAAAAAAAAGTGATACTTACCTCCTGGATGATGAAAAGAAAGGACACCGTCCAGATCTTCGACAAGCCAGAAGTGAAAGGCGTCAATGGCGTTCTGCGGGAGCAGAAACCCGTCCGGATGGGTGCGAAGTGCAATGGTGACGCGTTCTCCGGGTGCAACCCGACCTTTTTTGCACCTGATGTGAACGGCGTGGAGAAACTCGGGCGTCAACGGGTGCGTGTCAAAGGTGCGCACAACGCCGCCTCCCACAAGGGGGACGCCCTCCCAGTCCGTGTCTGGTGGGCCTGTGATCTCGATGCCGTCGTGGGGTTGAAATGCCTGGTCCCTGTTGAGGTACTGGCGGATGTCGTAGAAGATCCACAGGTTTCCACCGGCCCGAAATCCACCGTCCGGTGCCCGGTAGTGGAGCCGAAGATCCACGGGACAGCAGACCTGAAGCCTGCCGGCTGCGGTTGCCCAAAATCGGCTGTCGGGCATGTGAATGTCTCGCATCTTACCTTTTTGAACTGTTGTCGCGTTTTCGCTCATCGGCTATTTGTTCGAGCATGCCATGCATGCGGTCGGTTTGTGAGGAGGTAATATTTGTTGTTTCATAGGGGTCGGAACCGATGTGAAAGAGTTGGGTTTCTTCCGGGGTTTGGCCTTCTTCGTAGATCAATTTCCAATTGCCCGTTCGCATGCCAAAGGACGATCCCCTGAAGTTCCAGAAGATAGACCGTTCTTCGGGTACGGTGATGTCCCCTGTAAGCAGGGGCCAGATGTCCTGGCCATCCCATTGGGGATCGCTGCTGGGCGTGTAATTGATGAGATTGGTCAGGGTTGGCATCCAGTCGGTTATGTGCAGGGGGTGAAAGCATTTGCCGGGTTGGAGATGAAAAGGCCAGTTGATCAGGGATGGGGTGCGTATGCCGCCTTCGTAGAGTTGAGATTTTTGACCTCGCAAGGGCAGGTTGCTGCCCAGGCGCGGCATTTCTTCGTGGCGGCCCGGGTATTTGTCCGTGTCGTGAAGGGGACCGGCAGGGATGGCGCCGTTGTCCGATGAGAAGATGATGATGGTGTTTTCGCGCTGGCACAGGCGGGCAAGGGTTTCGACGAGTTGGCCGATGGCGTGGTCCATCTGGCTGGCGTACGCGGCATAGGTTTTGTATGAGCGGTCTTTGTTGTCGTCGGGATCGTAGCGCCGGTCTGAATAGCGGTCTATCCAGTGCTGTGGTGCTTTGATGGGGGTGTGAACAGCGGTGAAGGGGACATAGCAAAACCAGGGGTCTGTTTGCGCTTCGATCCATTGGATGGCTTCCCGGGCGATGAGGTCGGTGACGTGGCCGCGTTCTTCAACGAGTTCGCCATTGCGGTGCCAGGTGACGCTGAATGGCCCCGATTTGTAGCGGTGGTTATACGGATCAACGCCGCCGGCAAGGCTCCCATAAGCGGTATTGAAACCAAATTGGTTGGGACCGTATTCGGGAGAAGATCCCAGATGCCATTTTCCAAAGAGGCCGGTTTCGTAGCCCGCATTGCGGAAGGATGAGGCCAGTGTTTCATACCCATCTGGCAGGACGGGGGCATTGGATGGGACGGTGGCGTGGCGTCCAAAGCGACCGGGATGGCGGCCCGTCAGCAGACAGGTGCGGGTGGGGGTACACATGGGACAGACGTAGTGCTGGTCGAGTTCGATTCCCGTGGCTGCGAGGCGGTCGATATTGGGCGTGCGAATGTGTGAGCCGTGATAGCTGACGTCACCCCAGCCCATGTCGTCGGCGAGGATGAAGAGGATGTTGGGTTTTTCAATTTTTCCGGATTTGGTCATGTCAGGTGTCCTTTGAGAAGCAGTCAGCGGTCAGCGGTCAGCTTTCAGTTCCCTGCCCATCCGCTCTAAAACAGCAAAACTGCTTGTTTTGCTGACTGCTGAAAGCTGATTGCTCATAGCTTACAAAATCCACTGTCTGATTTTACCGTTTTCCCTGTGTTTCGCATACCACAATAATAGGATTATGATTGCGACACCTATGCCATCCCATACCACATCGGTCCAGACGCCAGTGCGACTGGGTACAAAGGATTGATGGTATTCGTCCAATATCGCATAGAGAATAGATATCAGGACGCTCCAAAATACACAGGAGGTAAATCGGTTCTTTGTCCATAGAGATCGGAAACATAAATAGGTCAGAATAGCATATTCTGCTATGTGTGCGAATTTGCGCGCCGCATGGTGTATTCGTTCACTAAAAAAGAAAAATTTTTCTGTATTTCCGAACGATAACAGGCCACTTGAACCAATAAAAATTAAGAGTAGCCAGACAAACAGGGCGATGCGCCAATGCGTTGTTGTCATGAGTTTTTCCACCCTACTGTGCAGTTTTGAGGGCTTGTATCGCGTCGTCGGTGGCGTCGATGACATGGGCACCCGCGGGTACGATAAATTCAAACCATTTGTCTTTCAAGTCTGGGTTGATGGTTAAATTGTGAAAGGTCTGCGTGATGATCTCATTGTTTTCGGCATCAAAAAAGCCAATCCGGCGCAATAGGCCATCTTCGGGATTGATGAGTAATTGTGCTTTGACAGGGGGATTAGGCAGTTGTGCGTGCAAGAGATTGACTTTGATCTTTGCTTCAAAGACGCGGTGGGAGCGTTCCTCAAATATTTCGTCTGCGGTGTAGCGAATGCTCGTCCATTCCAGACCTCTAAAGGGACGCAAAGGGTCGGCCTGGTCTGCATCGGCTTCGAGGTTGGTGATGCGATAGACACGCCCCAGGTTCACTTTGGAGACGATTTTTTCTTCGCGGTCATAGGTCCACATCAATCCGCCGTCAGACAAACGTTGTGAAATAATTACTTGATCTTGCACGGTGTCGAGACGCATCAGGTTGGGGCGCTTAAAGGTTGCACTGGCATTGAGTGTCAGTTCTTGATCCATAACGCGAATAATGGTTGTTTGTTCTGCCTTACAGGTGGCGATTTCTCTGGCGTTTTTTTGAATTTCGACCATTATTTCATCGGTCTTACCATCTCCTGTTGACATTTTGTTTTCGTTTTCCGCGCTGACCTGAGTTGTGAGGATCAGCATTGCGATCACCCAGCGTTTCATGACTGGCTCCTTATGAGAAATTTTATTCTTCGCGCTCGCAAAGGTCCCACCACACCCGATTTTTCACTGGATGATCTGAGCCGGGTTGGACGATTGGAGATTGTGGCGCATTGTTTGGCCAACGCGCTTTTTTATTCTCAAAATATACGAACAAATACTGTTGTACATCTCGTATTTGATGGGCCTTCGGACCCACCGAAAACCGTGCGTTTTGAAAGCGATCATCTGACCTATTTGGGTGGGTTTGATGAACGCACGCTGGCAGGGGCTGTGCAAAAAGCACTATCTACCGGCAAGGGTTTGTCACTGGGCGAAGAGCGGCAGGTTGATGACGGTTTGTTTGTGGCAAAAAAGGGATTTGAACGCGTTGTGCAAGATCGCACAGAATCGCTCTATGTACTCGAGCGCCGAGGTGTTGACATTCGCACGGTGACATTTTCCCAGGATGTAACTTTTGTTTTTTCAGATCATCTCACAATGCCAAAAAAAACGGCTAAGTATTTGCGCCGCCTCGGTGCCAAGCCGATTTGCGTGGGGCCCCGAATGTTGTTTGCCTCTCAGTGTATCGTGCTGCTACACAATGAGTTGGACCGACAGGGTATTTGGTAAAGTGATTTACTGAAAGAGTTTGAATGTTGCGCCGATGTGTCCGGAAAATCCGCTGACGACATCGTTTTGATCTTCGACAAATTTGATTCTGACAAATATCCCGAGTTTTTCACCTATTGGAAATTTGTATCCCAATTCTCCACCTATAAAACGCTCAGAAACACCATCGGATAATACAATTCCAATACTCGGTCCCAAAAATAGCTTGTGGGTTTCAAAATCGCGCATGCCAATCGCATAATTGAGACTCGTGCCCAGGGTCTGCATCATCGGGCTGGCAAAACTTATGTCGTAAAACGGCGCAAATATGAATGGACCGGGCAGGTTGAGATGGACAGAGGCGTGCAGGGCGATTCCGCCAGCTGATTCAAAACGCGGACGGACACTGTCATTCCACATAAAGCCTCCACCGAGATTTACGCCGTCGATAAATGCCGCATGGGCAGTGCCTATATTAGCAGACAACACACATAGCGCGAGACAAAAACTTTTTAGAATCTTCATAAACGCTCCTTTTAAAGATACTGTTCACTATCTGATCGCTCGCCCAATGCCGCGACCACATCTTTTACGCGCTGAGAGCTATCGCGGGGCAAAATAAGCAGGGCATCGCCCGTATCGACTACGATTAAGTTCTCGACATCGACCAGCGCGATTACTTTTTCTTTGTTGCCATAAACCGTTGTGTTTTTTGCATTGAGCGATAGCACATTGCCACGCAGCACATTGCCATTTTCATCTGTGGGCAAGACATCTGTTAAAGCACCCCACGCGCCGATATCGCTCCACTCGATATCTGCTTGCAGGGTCGCAATATCTGACGCGCGTTCGATAATGGCATGATCAATGGCGATGTTTTTCATCTGTGGATAGATTTTGGTAATGACGTCTGCTTCTCGTCCCTCTTTGGCAGCGGTGCCAATTTGTTCGAGCAGGGCATACATCTCGGGTTCAAATTTTGCAAAAAGATCCAGCATTGTTCTGGCTTTCCACACAAACATATTGCTATTCCACAGATATTGACCGCTCTCCAGATATGTTTTTGCAGCTTCCGCATCGGGTTTTTCTGTAAATGACTCTACGGCATAAACCGGCTCGTTGTTTATCTTTGCAATCACATCGCCTTTTTGTATATATCCAAAGCCAGTGTCTGCGCGCGTTGGTTTTACACCGAGTACAAACAGGGTCTCGGCGCGACCTTTCAGCGCGTCTTCCGCTACTTTGAGCAACCGACAAAATTCCTCTGGTTTGCCAATGTGATGATCAGAGCCCAAACTCGCAATTGTACATCCGGGAAAACGAGCTTCCAACAAGGCGCACTCAAGCCCGACCGCAGGCCCTGTGTTGCGGAGTGCTGGTTCTACAATTGCGTTTTCAGCAGATAATTCGGGCAATTGTTCTCGAACGCTATGCAATAGTTTAACGCCGGTAGAGATATAAAGGTCATCTATTTCAGCCAGCGAATTAAGGCGATTTACCGCCTCCTGCAACATCGTGCGTTCACCGGTCAAAGCGTGAAATTGTTTGGGTTTGCTCTTGCGACTTAAGGGCCATAGCCGCGTACCAACACCACCCGCGCGAATTACAAATTTCATGTCTCATATCCAGAGATCATAAAGTCAAAAGTAATATTCCTTGCAAGGGGGTACAACCGAAACCTTGCAGCAAAGGCCGTCTTTGTATATCTTTATCCAAATCCACACGCATCATCGGGGGTGCTACCCCACAACAGGAGTTGATTGTTATGGCACTGACTGCCACTACTTTGGAAGAGACCTATCAACAGATGTCCGAGCGATTAGAGGGCATTGTACCCGATATCGAGTTGCGCTATAAAGCCGAGTTGGCTTACGAAATCAATAAGTTAAAAAAAGAGCGCGGAGCCATTATTCTCGGGCATAATTACATGGAGCCGGCACTTTATCACTCTGTGCCAGATGTCGTGGGCGATTCGCTCGAGTTATCGCGGAAAGCCGCAGAAACCGACGCCGATCCCATTGTTTTTTGCGGCGTGCGCTTCATGGCCGAGACCGCAAAAATTCTCAATCCCGACAAAACCGTGCTCTTGCCTGCGCGCGTTGCAGGCTGTTCACTCGCCGCGAGCATTACCGCGGAAGATGTTCGCAATCTGCGCGAACAATATCCGGGTGTTCCCATTGTCACGTATATTAACACTTATGCCGATGTCAAAGCCGAATGCGATATTTGCTGTACATCGGGCAATGCCCATAAAGTCGTCGAATCGCTCGATTCGGATACCGTTATCTTTTTGCCCGACGAATACTTAGCCGCCAATGTGGCGCAAGAGACCGATAAGCGCATTATTTTTCCCACAATAACGGGATTTTCCGATCCCAAGCCCGGTCTTGAATACGAAATGATCGGCTGGCATGGCAGGTGTGAGGTCCACGAGCAATTTACCGTTCAGGATATTGAAGATGTGCGCGTGCAGTTTCCAGATGTCGTTGTTCTCTCCCATCCGGAATGCAGCCCTGAAGTGGTCGCTGCGTCCGATTTTTCGGGCAGTACCTCTCGCATGGTCGATTATGTGCGCGAAATGGATGCCGAGCGGTATTTGCTGCTCACAGAATGCAGCATGGGCGACAATATCGCAGCGGAAAACCCGAATAAAGAAATGGTTGGCCTGTGCAGCATTCGCTGTCCACATATGAACGAAATTACACTTGAAGATACGCTCAATGCACTCGAATATAACGAGCAAATCATCGAAGTGCCCGAAGACATCCGCGTGCGTGCATTAAAAGCTGTGGAACGCATGCTGGAGATTGTATGATCGCTTTAAAAACACAGTTACGCGATACCAAAGGCCCGGTAGATTCCGGGCCTTTTTGCATTTCGATATTGAGTATCAGACCTGTGTGTTTTTGGTCAATGTCTAATCTCACTCACCATCGTAAACTTCTGTTTGGAACAGATTGTTTTGAAAATCGAGGTACTGATCTTTTGTCATCTCTGGTTTGTAATTTGCAAGCACGGCTTTTGCCTCTGTAGCGCGGTCGTAAAGCAGATCCACTGCTATCATAGACAGTGATTTCGCCGGTTCTACATATCCCATCTCTTTATCGGAAATATGCCACTCGACGCTGTGTCCCGGTCCCGAAGCCCCCGACATATAGGGATGAATCGCGGGCATAATGCAGGATATATCGCCCATATCAGTTGAGCCGGTTCTGTGGCCAACTGTACAAAATTCATCTTCTCCAAAACGCGCTCTGGCATTTTTTCCATAGAGTGCCTGCAAATCCGCATTGTTTTTTAATGGCATATATCCCGGTAGAGTTTCTATTTCTACTGTTGCGCCAAGTGCCATTGCGCCGGCTCGAAGTGCGCGATCTACTTTCATACTGGCATCGAGAATCGCTTCTGCAGTGCGTCCTCGCACATAAGTTTCCATACAAACTTCGTCGGGGATGACATTGACCAACTCTCCGCCTTTGGTGATGATGGGATGCACTCGAACAGAATCGTGATCCTGGAATGTTTCGCGCTGTGCATTGATGGCATTCAGTGCAATTTGAGCGGCATTCAGTGCATTGATGCCCCGATGAGGTGCGCCTCCCGCATGCGCGGCTTTGCCCACAAACCGAATCATCTTTGCTACAAATCCGTTAGACGAGGCGGAAGCCGCGGCTTTGGTCAATGATTCATCGCTATGTGTATGAATCATAATCGCCATATCGATATCGTCAAAATGCCCGTGCTTGATCAATTCGGGTTTGCCACCCAGAAAGCTCAATTTCCCAGATTTCACCAGATTCAAACGGTATTCAACCTCTACAAATTCCTCTGCGGGCACGGCGAAAAAGACGACTCTTCCCGCCAAATCATCAACTACGCGCGCATCTACCATGCCCATCATTGCGCCCATTAATCCCGCGATCTGTGCATTGTGACCACAAGCATGTGCCGCTCCCGTATCGAGATTGGCATTGGGATGTCCGGAAACCAGGAGCGAGTCGAGTTCGCCAATTAGTGCAACGGTTGGCCCCGGCTTACTTCCCTGCAATACGCCTTTTACACCTGTAATTGCCAGCTCGGTTTCACACGGTACGCCAAATTCGTCCATTGTTTGCGATACCAACTTTGCTGTCTCAAATTCTTTAAATCCCAACTCGGGATTTAACATAATGTGATCGCCAATGCGACAAATCTGATCTCGACGTCGATCAATGGCTTCACAAACGCGCTTCTTGAGTTCGGCTTTTGTGGGCATAAATTCCTCCGATTATTTTTTATTTTTTTACCTGATTTTTAATAATAATATCAGCAAAAGAGGCGTTACAATGGCTTGTAAAAGTGTAAATCTGACCAGTACCTGTGTATTGGACCAGCCCCATTTTTGACGGACGTGATCGTGCAGGGGATAACGCACTTGTTTGAAAATGCCGATTTTAAAAAAGCGCAATAAAGCGACTTTCAGAAGGCCTGTTGCGCCATTGACCAGCACGACTCCGGCTACTACAATAATCAAAAACGGATTCCCACACGCCAGGACCAGCATGCCGAGTAATAAGCCCAGAGGGCGAGATCCGGCATCGCCCATCAACACGGCACTCGGATTGGCATTGTGCCATAAATAGCCCACCAGACAACCCGTCATGACAAAAGCCATTACCGCCCAATTGGCAGCCTCTTTGTAGTGCGGTACAAGTAGATATTGGGCGATATCCCTATGTCCTACAATAACGTACAGCGCGCCGCCCAAAAAAATGAATGCCAGCATGCACAAACTGCCCGATAGGCCATCCACACCGTCTGTGCAGTTTGTGGCGTTAATAGTCATCCACAACAAGCATGTAGCAATGGGGATATAAATCCAGGGTGGCACAATAACCGACGTCTTAATTAGCGGTAGCCACACTTCGACTGCTGCCATCTGGCACACGACCATAGCACCTAAAATGGAGATGACCAGATCGAACAACCCCATGCGGTATTCACTCCATTCATAGCGGTCATCGAAAAATCCCACCAGCATTGCCAGGAATAGGCATCCCAAAGCAGCCAGATATCGCGTTCCAAGTGGTACAAATAAAAATCCGACAATAATAAAAATAGAAATGAAAATAACGCCTGCCCCTGCGGGCTTGCCCTTATTTTGTGCGGCGCCAACAGCGTGAGCACGCCCCTGGTCACGCGGTAATCGGTGCCACAATTTGGGTAAAATTCTCCAGGTTAACACGCAGGCGAGTGCGGTACCTGCACCAACCAAAAATAGATAAGAAGTGAAGAGGCGAAATGGCCCATAGATGTCCAACAATTGCTCACCCAGCCAGTAGAGCACAGCGCAAACTCCCGTGTGATATGATTTGAAAAATGAAACAAATCAGGACCAATGTAAGGTCTCTATCATTAAAGGGCAAGTCTGAACTCATAGCCGATTCCTTTGTGGGCGGTCGTTTACTTATTTTCAAAGAAAATCCTTGACGCGAAAACACAGACTTTCTATTTTGTGATTATTATGAACGCATTGATCAACAACCCGGTTACTTTTACTAATCCAAACACAGTTTTGGCCGGGAATGCGTTTGCCCGTACCGCTCAGCACCATACTCATCATGCTACGTCTGCGACTTTTTGCACGATGCGCTCGGCGGTGGATATGTCATAATAGTTGTCCAATGAAATGAACAAGCCCGCTGTCGAGAGACAGTGGGCTTTTTTTTTAGGAGAATGACTATGACAAACAATGACGATGCTTATGGACGGATGATGTGGGATTTTCATCGCGGCATACCCTCAGAGGAAATTGTAGAACGCGAAGATGGATATATAACTGCTGGTATTTCCAGTACATATTTCGATCCTCATCGCGACTGGCCCCCGCATCAGCGAGAATCGATGAATTATGTTCGTGGACGCGTTCTCGACATAGGTTGCGGACCCGGACGCCATGCCCTCTACCTCCAGGAAGAAGGTTTTGATGTTTTGGGTATTGACTCTTCTCCTCTTGCGATCAAGGTAGCTCAAGAACGAGGTCTCAAAAAAGCCAGGATTTTGAGTGTAACACAAATTTCCTCTCGGCTCGGCCAGTTTGATACCTTGCTCATGATGGGTAGTAATTTCGGTCTCTTTGGCAATTTGAAGCGCGCCCGGTGGCTTTTGAGAAAGATGCGTAATATGACATCTGCCGATGCGAGAATTATTGCCGAATCCGCAGATCCTTACAGCACAACGCGAAAAGCTCATCTGGATTATCACAAATTGAATCGCGAGCGGGGCAAGTTCTCGTGTCAGCTCAAAATTCGCATTCGATATGAACACTATATCGGCACATGGTTTGAATACCTCAAAGTATCCCGAAAAGAGATGGGATTTATTCTCGAAGGTACTGGTTGGCAAATTTCGCGATTTATTCCGGAAACGGGGAGTGTTTATGTCGCGATTATTGAAAAAAATTGAAGGCAAGCGGAGGAAATAGTTATGTCTATTGATTATCAACTCGAAGAAGGGACGGATATCCATCTCGATTTTGAAAAGCTTCGAAAGGTTGCACAGGCCGATCATCCCGTCATTCCCGTTGCTGTGCAGGATGTGGATAGCAAAGCCGTTCTCTTGATCGGCTATGTCAATAAACAGGCGCTTGGCTACGCGCTTGAACACCGCGTGGCAACATTCTGGAGTACATCGCGCAATGAACTCTGGATTAAAGGGGCTACGTCTGGCGATATGCTCGAACTGGTCGATGTGCGCATCAACTGCGAGCAAAATTCACTGCTTTATCTCGTGCGTCTCAAAGGCGATGGATCGTGTCATACGAAAGAAGATGGACGAGCGCGTTACGGCTGTTATTACCGCAGTATCGACAGTGGGAAATTGGTATTTGTAAACCCCAAAACTATACCGGAGTAATGAGTTATGTCATTACAGGTTGTAAATCGAATCCACGCAGATCAATGGCAAATTCTCAGGGATGTGCGTCTTCGCGCACTTGAAGATGCGCCTTACGCTTTTGGTACAACGCTGGCAGAAGGCGAAAAAAGGACCGATAGAGACTGGCAGGAAATGGCGAGAGATCATGCCAATCTGTCGGATCGCGCATATTTCATGGCTTATGTGGGGGATAATCCCTGTGGGATGGCGGGGTGTTATCGCAGGGCATCAGACGCAGTAGTGCTCACTGCGATGTGGGTCGCACCCGAATTTAGGGGACAAAATATCGGTGAGCAGATTGTGGGCGCTGTCATAGAATGGGCGCGAGAGGGTGGGGCCACCATGCTCGAAGCCTGGGTCAGTGAAGATAATCCTGCGCGATTTTTTTATCAAAAAATCGGGTTTGAAGAGACCCGTTTAACCGAACCGCTTCGCTCAGATTCCAAAATTCAGATCATTTTGATCAGGCGCGATATTGCACCCTGAAATCCGGGTTGATTCACAATCTTCTCAACACTATATTGCTCACATGATAAATGGTGTACAAATGCGATTGATTAAGATAAATCAGGGCACTCGACGACAGGAGGGAGAAAACGTGGGTTACGATCTCAAAGTTTTTTCGGGTAATACCAATCGACCATTGGCCGAAGATATTTGCAATATTCTCGATACTCGGCTTGCCGAAGCCACTGTGAGCCGTTTTTCCGGCGGCGAAACACATGTGCAAATTGATGAAAACGTACGTGGCTGCGATGTTTTTATTGTTCAACCTATTTGTGCAAATGAAGAAGAAGACATCTCGCCCAATGACGCCTTGATGGAACTGCTCATTTTGATCGATGCTGCGCGACGCGCCTCTGCCCGACGCATCACGGCGGTTGTGCCCTATTATGGCTATGCACGGCAGGATCGCAAAGACCGCCCCCGCGTGCCTATCACAGCCAAACTGGTCGCCAATATGATTTATACCGCTGGGGCGCGGCGGGTTTTAACCCTGGACCTGCACGCCAATCAGATCCAGGGGTTTTTTGACATACCCGTTGACCACCTCTATTCCATTAACATTTTAGGTGAGTACTTCAGGCTGAAAAATCTCAAAAATCTCGTTGTTATCGCCCCCGATGTCGGCGGCATAAAAATGGCACGCGCGTATGCCGAACTGCTCGGTGCGTCGTTAGCTATTGTAGATAAACGCCGCTGGAGCGGTCAAAAAACCGAAGTCCTGAACGTTATTGGTGAGGTGAAAGACAAAAATATCGTCATTGTTGATGACATTATCTCTACGGGGAGTTCCCTCATCGAAGCTGCCTCTGCACTCAAAGACAAAGGCGCGCGCGATATATGTGCCACCATTGTCCACCCGGTGCTGGCAGATCCCGCCGTTGAGCGCGTGCAAAATTCTGTGCTTACAGAGCTTGTCGTTTCCAATTCCATTCCCGTGCCCAAACGCGCCCAAAATGGCAAGATCAAAATTTTATCAGTCGCTCCCATTCTCGCCGAATCCATCCGCCGCATCAACAACGATGAATCCGTCAGCAATCTCTTTGCCAATGCGAGAGTTGAAGGGTGAAATGTACGCGCTGTAAAGGGGTTTGATTTATATAATAAAAACCGACCTGATGATGAGGCCGGTTTTTATTTTTTTTACGTTACAGTTCTGCACTGAAAACGGCGTCACGGTTTGCCGATGTTAAAGCCAATCCCCACGGCTGTGCGCAGGGCACTTGCGTCTTCTTGCTCGCCAATGACCCAGCGTACCTCAAACAAAATTTCCATTCTGCGGTTCAACAATTGTTTTTCCATGCCGACCAGAATAAAGTGAAGCGCAGCCTGGTATTCGTTTTGAAATTCGTTGATGATCAACCGCTCGCGCCGCACCCGGTTCACTCCCAATCCACCGCCCATATACGCATACGCGGTTCCCGATTTATGCGGCCACAAGTACTTTAGAAAAGCCCCACCACCTCTTGCTTGAATCTCGGTACCGTCAAGATCAGATCCGCTGCCCGTTTCAGCACCTATCTCGAGGCGGAGATTGGGCGAAAAGACGGTTGCAATATCTGCTTGAAGCACAAAGAAATGCCTTGTGTCGTTTGCCTGTACAACGTCTAAACCAACCTTGGTTGCCAGATTGTAGAGCTTAAAACCGGCCTGGGCACTCGTTGTAAAAAAAATTAAGACCAAAAGTCCGACACCAGCAAAGACCCTCATAATAAACTCCTGACAGCACTTTTTGACGGTGCCGGATAAATTTTCTATCTACACGACGCCAGTGCTAATTGTTTGAGATAAGAATAGGTATAAATTCCCGTATCGTGTCCATCTGTCCACCGAATTTGGATGGCATAATTTCCGACTGGAATGACATCCGACAGATCTGCCGATGGCGTTTGATCCGCAGTAATCATCTGCAATTGCTCGTCTTGCTTTGCCCGCAGGTCTCCACACAATGCACATGGGCAGGCTTTCCGCACGTCGGATAATTGCACGCGCAAAATTCCATCGTCCGCCCAATCCATTTCGAGCCATCCCTCTGCGCGGTCAACGCGAATACGTTTGGGTTTTTCTGCCACGACCAGCCCCCCTAACGCTTCAACCGATGCCTTAATCCCAATTCCTGAAGCAAAATACCGTATTGCTCGCGCAGATCGTTTTGCAGAGCAAAGGCGCGATTATAGGCGATTGCCGCATCTTCAAAAAAACCCTGAGCTGTCAGGGCACGCCCCATTAAAATATAATTAAGCGCGTAATGGGGCCTGCGTTCTGTGGTCTCACTGGCCATGTCGAGTGCCTGCTCTAATTGTCCCGTTTTTAAGTAAATCCAGCCCAAACCCTGATAGGCTGCGATGACATCGGGATTCAGGGCAAGCCCCTGCTGATAATATTGCTCTGATAGAATTATATCGCCTATTCGCTGATATAAATATCCAAGCGTGACCAGAGCGCTTGCGTCAGTCGAGTCTTGGACAGCCAATAGCTGACAGGCGTCAATTGCGCGATCAAAATCTTCCATCCGCAAATAAGCTGATATGAGAAGGCGCAATGCTTGTGTGTGTGCGGAGTTTTTTTCCAAAATATCGCGCAAGGCGACAGTAGCAGCACCGGGATTGCCAGCTTCCAGCGAATCGACAACACTTTTCAATGCGGGGTCGAGAATTACAGCCATCGAATCATCCGAAACCACGACCATAGATTCACTGCTTTCAAACACCTCTTGAGCACTGGAAATCTCTGCACCCAAAAGCATAACGACGATTATTCCCAGTCGCAATATCATATATTTTTCCTGACAGTACCAAAAAGTCACATCAATGCGAGGTGCTTGGGGGACAATACCCTCATAGATACAAGGGGCGTCCTGTGTAGGGCCATTGATCGGATGACTTTGGCAAACTCAGTCGAGTCGTCGAAGTTGCATCCCATACAAGGGGATCGACTATGGGGTAATCAGTAGAGGCGTGTGGCAAAATTGCACGATGTAATCGCTGGCTTTGGCGTATAGAAAGGCCCGGCTCGTAAATTTCAATGGCCGGGCGATTGCACCACATCACAAGAACAAGGTCCGGATCAATCTCTATTCGCTGACAAATCAATTTGAGTATCAGATAAGCACCTGCCATAAATTTGGTCATAGAGTCCTTTTCTATTTTTTGCTTTGATCGCTAACCGCTCTTGCTGCCAAACGCGGCGACAAAGAGGAGAAAGTCTGGAAAATCAATTGTCCCACTGCTATCCAGATCCATACTGGCATTAAAACCGTCATCGGATGAAGACTTGCCAAATTGCGCGACAAAGAGGAGAAAGTCTGGAAATTCAACCGTGCCGTTGCCATCAAAATCACCAGTTAGCATAGTCGGTGGTGGTGTTGGCGGTGGTGTTGGTGGTGGTGTTCCCGTATCCTTCATTTTCGCAAAAGTAATTACGATCCTGATTGGATCATCTGGCGGTACGTGCTGAGACAGCGCACTCATAGCCAGGGGTCTTACAGCTTCGGATAATGACTGCAATAATTCATCTAACAGAAGCGGGCGTATGATCTTCAGTGAATCCGCCGTAGCTGTGTACGTATAATTGAGTGGGTCTTCATTTTCGAGCGTTATGGTGAGTGCATGGGTATCGGATGCGACTGTATAATTTCCCTCGTATCGGCTCGTATCGTGTACAGCGACCGTAAGTGGAACCAATAATACCGCAGAGACATTGGTTAATGTTGTGTAGTCAGATTTAACACTGCCATCTGAACCAAAAGTTATTGTGCCGTTGATCTCACCTTCAACTGTAAGAGGTGATACAGCCTGCACGAGCCCGGCTGGAACATAAGCATCCAGCCCGACCTTCTCAGCTACCCAGGAGCCGACGATCTCGCCACCTTGCGGCGTGGGAGTTTCCGGTATCAGTCCCGCATCTGCCTGTCCAAATGTTATGAACGCCGTTATAAGTAAAACGCAGTTTCTCAATACCTTAAACTGCCATTTTTTGACCGCGACGCCAAAATTTGATCCGTTCATATCCCTCCTCCAGTGTTTATTCGGTTCTTCCAAAACACACGATCACTTTTCAATTTACGCAATTCGCGTGTCCTCTGCAATACTTAAACGCTTGTTGTCAAATCTTTCATCGCGTGCTATTTTGAAGTATTCTGCAAAATGATACCTGCGAAAGGAGTGTGTATGCAATATCGAGTTCTCGTCGATGTCGATCTTCCCGATGAAATTCCAGAGATGATAAATAACCGCTGCGAACTGCACATTTTGGCGCACGACAATGTTTCAGATGATAAAGTCGCGTCTGCACAAGGGCTGCTCACTTATGGACACCCGATTATCGGCGGTGATTTTATGGATCGCATGCCCAATTTGAAGGTTATCAGCAATTTTGGTGTTGGTGTAGATCACATTGACCTGTCAGCAGCCAAACAGCGCGGAATTCCAGTTGGCAATACGCCCAATATGCTCGATGGCGCAACAGCCGATATGACTTTTGCAATGCTCATGGCCGCCGCCCGCAATATCGTTATTGGCGACCGTTTTGCCCGCAGTGCGGCGTTTACGCACTACGATCCACGCATTTTGATCGGTCACGAAATCCACGGTACAACACTGGGTATTATTGGTATGGGAAATATCGGTAGGCAGGTCGCACGACGGGCAAAGGGATTTGGCATGAATGTGCTTTATCACAACCGAAAACCCGATCCCAAAGCCGAGGTCGAGTTGGGCGCGACTTATGTATCCCTCAACGATTTGCTCGAACAATCGGATTTTGTCACTTTGAATGTGCCGCTGACTGAGGAAACGCGAAATATGATTGGTCGAGATCAGCTCAGGCGAATGAAAAGAACCGCCATACTGGTCAATCTGGCGCGAGGAGGTGTTATCGATCACGATGCACTCGTAGAAGCTCTTGATAATAATTGGATCGCAGTTGCCGCGCTCGATGTGACCGAGCCAGAACCTCTTCCACGCGATCATCCCCTCCTGTCTATGGACAATGTAGTTATAGTTCCCCACCTGGGCAGTGCCACACGCCAGACGCGTATAGCAATGGCCCAGCGCACGGTAGATAATCTTATAGCTGGACTCACGGATCAGCCATTGATCACTTATGTGGTGTAAGATAGGTGCTAAGCGCATTCAGCGCTCATTTTGTCGCATCGTCGTCTCAGTCGTTTGAGGTGATTTGAGAATCTGTGATCTCCCGCGAGATTGAATGATTCGTGGGGGTCATTGCGAAGGTCGTAGAGTTCCTCATAGACGGGCTGTTGCTCGTAGTAGCGAATGTATTTCCATCGTTGTGTGCGTACGCCTTCGCTCTTGGGGATTTCGGCGCGGTGGAACCGGTGTTCGCAGAAGAACGCTTTTCGCCAGTCAACTTTCTTTTTTTCCAATAATGGAACAAGAGATTTGCCCTGCATTTTGTCCGAAACGTTCAGATTCGCCAGTTCGAGGATGGTTGGCGCAATATCGATGTTTAGTGCCAATTCTTCGCGAATGAGACCTCGATTGTTTTCATCAGCCCGTGGATCGAGGATAATAAGGGGTATGCGGATCGACTGTTCGTTCAACTGCCAGCAGTCGCTGAGTCCGCGATCTCCGTAGTACATCCCGTGGTCGGATGCGAAGATTATGACTGTGTTGTTGGATAATGACAGTTGATCCATGGTCCCGAGAATCCTGCCTATGTTCCGATCCACACCGCTCACCATTCGGTACAGCCCTCGCATGTTTCTCTGGTAGTCCTCAGATGTCGCATAGCGTTTTTGCCATCGCACGCGACTCTCTGTTTCGCGAAGAAATTTTGGCAACTGTCGGAAAAAGTCGGGATGGGCGTTGAATGGCTCTGGTATCTGCGTCTCTGCATAGAGATGATCTTCAGTAGCGGGCCAGATGTAGCAGCGCGGATCATTGTCCTGCGCGTGCGGCGCATTGAAACTGATGGAGAGACAAAATGGCTGGCCGGGGTGATCTGATTGATGTGTGCGCAGGAAGTTGATCGTTTTGTCCCCTGTCATGTCGGTCAGGTGGCGCACACTGCCATCGGGATGTCTGATTTCATACCCTTCTTCGGTCCAGTGTTCGTAGTTGTCGAACACGTCAAACATCTTTCCCACTGCATCTCCGTCCTGCAGAGAAGGGGCGATTCCGTTGGTGGCTATGCCGAATTTGCCGATTAGCCCCGTGCGATAACCCGCCATTTTAAGAGTAGCAGGGTAGGAGATGTCGGTGTATGCGCTTTGAAGGGGTGGTGTGAGGAAGGTGAATCGGTGGCGTCTTTCATAGGTGCCCGTGAGATAGCTGGCCCGGCTTGCAGCGCAGATTGGACTTGTGCAGAACGCGTTTTCGAATCGCACGCCGCTTGCGGCAAGTCGATCTATGTTTGGGGTTTTGATGATTGGATTGCCAGCGCAACCGAGCAGGTCATTGCGCTGGTTGTCGGTCAGTAGAAAGAGGATGTTCGGAGGAGGTGCCTTCACATCTCATCCAATTCAATGCGTTGACCGGTGTCATTTGATCTGTACGCCGCTTCAATGATTCTGGCGACTTTTAAGGCATCTTCTCCAGAGGTTGGAGCCGCACCTTTGCCCGCGGTAGATCGAATAAAGTCATCCAAAAAAGTGATCCCATAAGCACCGCCATAAGCATCGACTTCGGGTAGCGTATAATCAAAGGTTCGCTGAGATGCCGTGTGCCAGCCTTCTGCAACGCTTTCGAGATACAATTCTGATGGGCCACCTGAGGGCGTCCAGAACACGCGGCCCTCGTGACCGCGAAATCCCATATACGTGTCGTAATTCGGCCCCATATAACCCGCGCCACTTATTGATAGTTGATAACCGGCCTGCATACTGCCCAGCGCGCCATTGGAAAACCGAAAGGATAGAGACGCCACGTCTTCAACATCGATGTTTTCGCCGCTGAGCGTATCGACAATTGCAGAAACGGAGACGATGTCTGCGTCCATTACATAGCACAGCAGATCAATATAATGACACCCCAACCACGATAAGATACCGCCGCCGGAGATTGACCGATCAAATAGCCAGTGTTTGGGATCGCGAAATTTTACCTGTGATGTGACCATCCGAGATTCACAAGATGTCACGTGACCTATTGCACCACCTTGCACGAGTCTTCGCGCTTCACAAGCGGTGGGGTGATAGCGATTCTGATACATGACGCCCAGTTGGACACCCGCTTTTGCCGCACCATCCACGACCTGAGAAACAGCGGCAACCGAAGCACCAATGGGTTTTTCACTGATGATGTGGATACCCTGCTCGAATAAGCGCAGACAAAGGTCCGGATTCTGGTCGTTTTGGGCGCAGGCTACACCAAAGGCTATATTTTCAGAGCCTAAAAGTACGCTGAGATCGGAATAAGTACCTGCGACTTTATCTGTTGAGTTAAAGCTGTTCAGAGCCGAGGGGTCGGCGTCATAAAGAATGATCTCATCTACCAGTGAAGAAGCCTGCAGGGTTTTGAAATGGGCTTCTGAATGGGGATGTGTCAGGCCAAATAAGCCAGCGCGAACGGGTTGCATTAGATTATCCTCATGGATAGGGCTATAAATACGGCAGTACTTCGCGCTTGAGCGCGTTGAGATATGTCCATTCTTCGCCGAGATCCTGGAAGATCAATGTGTAATATCCCGAGAAATTGACTTTGCGCGTCAAGTCCAAACAGGTCAGGAATTGGTCCCGCAACATGATCCCATCTTCGTAATCCGCTTTGGTGTGAATCGTATCTGCAAATGGCAACGCCTCTGCGAGGTCGCCCAGCTTGTGTTCCCCTTTGAAGTTGCCAAAATCAGTACACAATCCGATTTTTCCCTCGCATCTGTTCAAAATATCCAGTAGAGGGGCTGCGCGCTGGGTTAATCGCTTGAAATTCTCGGTCATGACACGTACGCCACAATCGCGTGCATAGTCCGACAATTGCAGGAGATTTTGCGCGCTGAGTGCTATGGATTCCGCGTCTGGCTCTGCTTCGCCGGCGATTACGCGCACATTCGCCGCGCCACAGGTGGATGCGATGTCAATCCATCTCCGAATTTCCGCCAGGTCCTTTTCCCTTTGTTCGAGATCGGGATGCGTAATATCCCAGGCGTCGATTAAGATGCTGTAAAGCGATACGCCGTGTCTGTCCAGTTCTGCACGCAGATCTGCGATAAACGCATCATCCGTTGTGGGGAAATGAAAATGGCAGATTTCCAAATGCCCGATGCCGTGTGATGCTATTTCGCGGGGGACATCGAGCAGTTTTATGCGCCCTCCATCGCCATTTCGGTTCACAAATCCATCGGGCGTGCGATCGTACCACGCCTTGCCCAAAGCGCGGTGTAAGCTCCAGGTGGAAATAGATAGTTCTGGCATATTATAGTCTCCTCAATGCGAATTTGCGTCCTGGTGTAACCTTCCATATACAGGATAACGCCTACTTACCAAAGGCGTTGGCAAAGATCAGAAAGTCCCCAAATCCAATTGTGCCATCGTTATCCAGATCGTATCTCGCATCATATCCTTCGTCGCTCTGGCTCAATTCGAATTGCTGCACAAATAGCAAAAAATCGGTAAAATCAACGCGACCATCACCACTAAAGTCGGGCCTTGCCAGCAAAAAATCAAGGGCTGTTTTGATCAATAGGTCCTCGCCTGTAGTGTCGGTAGAAAATGCAACGTGGACATCAGGTGATAGCCCCTTCCCTTCGAATGGATCTCCATCGGGTGTGAAAGCTACCCAAGAGGGCAAAAACACGATCACGCCATTCGACAAGGATACAGGTTGTGGATTACCTGAACTGCCGTAGGACATCTCGCCCATCAATGTGCATTGTGACACCTGCTTCATCATTAACAGGAATGCCTCGCAACTACTCACGTTGACCGGTCCCATCAGAACGACTGTGCGCCCTCGAAAACCGAGGACGGATGGCGTCGGATTCAACGTTCGGGTCATAATTTCAGAAAATCCTGACGGCATGGAAGGATCGCGGAAGTGATGCTGGGCATACACTACGGGATGCTCGACAAATCGACCGGCAATTTCCCGAGCCAACTGCTCGGCTCCTCCGCTATTGAATCGAACATCCAAAATCAAGGTATCATCAGACGATAGTCCGTCGATCCAGGTCCCGGCGGCTTCGATATCTCCGGCCTGTTCTCGTCGCCAAGTTCCAATCATTAGATACGCTGGTCCATCCTGAAATCTTCCGGTAGCCACTACGTCATTGACAGATCGAAACCCAGAGACCGTTTTTTTGATCAGATCTAAATCCACATTTGGGCTGATGCTTCGCCGAAAGCTGGCAAAAGTTTCATCACCCACTTTGAGCCAGATGTGAATATCGCGGGCGATCTCTAAGAGCTGCCCAGCAAGCGTGGCAAATTGGGCGCGCGTTTTCGCATCGATTAACCGCGACTCAAACTCGGCAAATCGGGCGTCCCAATCCACGCCCCGCAGATCGCGATGGGAATACCGATCCTCAATGGTCGATCTCAACTGCTTCAACGATTCTCGATTCAGTTCTTGAGATAGAGAATCCACTGTGCCCGATGGCGCAGTGCGGAAGGAGATGGGATATGGGACTGCGGGAAGCCCGTTGGTTCCTCGGAAATTCTGATAACGGTCTGAGTTTATGCTCAACCAGTATGCGTGATCCGGTTTGAGTCTTATCGAGAGAACGATGGTCGTGTTGGATATCCACTGCGGTCTGCCGACAACTTCTGGGAACGTGGGACCACCACCCACAAACGAATAACCGCTGGTCACCATGGGCTGATCGAAAGTAACGCGCAGTTCATTCGTCGCGGGATCCACTGACATCGCGCCATTCTCCGGAGAGGTCCGAACTACGCGAGGACGTTCCTGAGCATCTACGGTTACGAATCCGATGAAGAACCAAAGACATAACAGCGTTCGGCGTACAATCAACGCCCGATGCAAGCGCCATGTAGATAATTCTGTAATCTTATGACCGACTCGCACAATACTTACCTTGAAACCGATGACACCCGATGAAGATGCGCTTCACGCGGCGGTGTTAGCGAGTCCGTGCGTGCTTCCGGCGCGAGCAGCAGTTCCTTGAGGTCTGGGCTGTCCATCTTCTCTAATCGTCTCCACTGATCAATGGGGACGAGCACAGCTGTCTCCACACCCCGCTTGGTCACAATCTGTGGCCCCTCAGCAAGGCTCGTCTTGAGTAGCTCGCTGAACCGCGCCCTGGCGTCCTGTACTTGCCATGTCTTGGTCATACTTCCTCCAAAGATTGCTATGATGTCTGATTTTCACGTATTCTTGCAGCCCACTTTTTCAGATAGGTGGCAGATCGCCTGTGCGGCTTCTTCAACATCGGATTTGGAGATGCCGATGTGTGGGATCAATCTTATCAGGTGTGTGCCGATGACGCTTACGCGTATGCCGTATTCGGCGAGTAATCGGTCGCCAAAATCGCGGCCGGAAATGCCCAATTGAGCCACGTCAAAGCGCACCATGTTGGTCTCTACGCCTTCGACATTGATTCCAATTCCGGGTGCTTTTGCAATGCCTTTTGCCAGGCGTTTTGCATTGGCGTGATCTTCTGCCATCCGTTCGACGTTGTGTTCTAACGCGTAAATACCCGCAGCGGCAATGATGCCAGCCTGCCGCATGGCGCCTCCGATACGCTGTTTCCACTGCCAGGCATTGAGAATAAACTCTGATGGTCCCGCCAGTACAGCCCCCACAGGCGCGCCCAGGCCCTTGCTCAGATCGATCCACAGGGTGTCAAAAGACTCGGCGTACGCTTTTGGTGCAATGCCAGTTGCAACTGTTGCATTTAGCAATCGTGCGCCATCCATGTGCGTTAAAGCACCTTTTTCGTGCGCCATATCGCATACTGCGCGTATCTGTTCGAGGGACCATATACGTCCCCCCGGCATATTTGTGGTCTGTTCGGCACAGACGAGGCGGAAGGGCGGTCTGTATCGCGTTGACGGCACCATAACCTCTGCCATTTGCCCGGGTGTAAACATGCCATTTTTTCCATCAATGGGATACAGCGTTGCGCGAGCGAGCACCGCTGCGCCACCGGCTTCTGATATGAGCGGGTGTGCGGTGCGATCCACCAAAATGAGATCTCCTGCGCGGCAGTGAACCGCATAAGAAATCTGGTTGCACATCGTTCCCGATGGCAAAAAAAGGGCCGCCTCTTTGCCCAGCATCTCGGCGACCATATCCTGTAGGGCATTCACCGACGGGTCTTCGCCCTTTTGCTCATCACCCACTTCTGCCCGACACATAAACTCGCGCATCGCTTGCGTTGGCACGGTGGATGTATCACTGTAAAGATCAATTTTAATGTCAGTCATTTATCTGCTTTCTCCTGGGCCAGATTTGAAAAGATTCAGAAACCGATCTTCGTAAAATGGATAGAGGTTCCAACGGTCGAGTTCTGCTTTGAGTTCATTGGCTTTTTTGTGAAACTGATCATTTTTTTTCACTTCGCGAAACATCTTTTCAATGCGTTCCATAACGGACTGAGGCACTTTATCCTCTTCGATCTTTCCGCCTGGAAATTCGTTTTCTGGAATATCGTCCATGTGGGAAAATGTCTTTTGGATTTGCATCTCAATATCTTCCATTGTGCCTTCCATCTTTTCGGCAGCGTCGTCAATTTCCGACATATCGACCGAAAAATTTAACAAATGTGCCAGAGTCAGCACAATCTCTTTTGAGGCTTTGGGGTTTGGGATGGGTGCTGCGTATTGCGGCATGGTTCCCAAAAAACAGGCTGCATTGAGATCGCGTTTTTGAGCAAAGCCCAGCAACAGACCATTAAGCCCTGAGACCATCCCCTCTTTCAAGATCTCCACGCCATGCGATGCCAGTAAATCTCGAAATTCAGTGTTGTTCGCCACTCCCAGCACCTGTGCATCTTCTTTGTGACTGGACTGTGTGAGATAGGCCGCTCCTGTGAGAACGGTATCGATGCCGACCCGCTGTCCCACGTCCAGAATTTTGTCCAATAATTCATCGCCGGGTACTCCGCCTATTTGCGCTTCACTTTGAAAAATAATCAAATCGTGTTCTTCCACTGCATAAAATACATGGGCAGGCGGATCGGGAAAGGTCGCGAGCCCATCTTCTACGATCATGGCTTCGGGCGTGAAGTGGGATTGCATGTCTATTTCTGCAAATGCGACGGCATCGAGTTTGCGCCGGATATAGTCAATCGCACCAATTCCTACACTGCCCATACCGGGCCATCCGGCAATTAATACGGATGCCTGAAAGGAACGGGGCAATTCTTTCAATACGTTTAGTTTCATTTTGTGACCTTTCCACAGAGGACAGAGCGTTTTAGAAATAATATCAAATTACAGACCTGGACACAACCAGGTTAATGCCCAGAGTGCCATTTCTCGAGCGGATGAGAGCGATCGGGGTTTGGAAAAACAACGCGCTGTCCAGAAATTTGGGATGCGTACGCTCCGTGAATCATTTCCAATGCCCAACGTGCATCTCGATCACTGGAAATGGGTGCGCGGTCGCGTTCTATAGCGTCAATCAGGTCGATAATGGCGCGATAATTTCCCGTCTCCTGCAAGTGATCACCCGCAAGGTCGAGCGCCTGCCACTCACGACCACCTCTCCAGGGTGCCCACAGTCCATCTTCGTAAATGGATATTGCTTCTGCTCCTCCGCTTATGGCTATCCGCCCAGATTCTCCGACCAGCACCAGCCCATAGCCCTGTCCTTTTCCCGATTGATTGGCCCGCGAGACAAATGAGCCATCCACGCCATCGCGAAAGGAAAACAGGCTGACCACGCCATCGCCCGCAATCGCGCCAATTGGCTCTGTGGCTTCCCGCACATCCTCGGGTGTGATTTCACGGTCTCCAACTGTAACGCGCGCTGTCATCCACAGGGGATCGCCACCCAAAAAGCGCATCATGTTGAAGAGATGTGTTCCCAACACCAGCATGTCTTCGCCGCCTCCCCGATGGTCTTGTTTGCCATACCCATGCATGGATAGGAGCTTTCCAATTTGATTTTCCCGTATTAAATCGCGCACTTGATGTAATTGCCTGAGGTAAACAGCCTGATGCGCTACGGCAATTTTGCGGTTGTGCTGTTCGGCGGCAGCCACGATGCGGTCTGCGGACGCGAGGTCGCCTGCAAGTGGTTTTTCCGAATAGACATGGCAGCCAGCTTCGATACACGCCACGATCATTTCTTCGTGACAATCGACCCACCGGGGACACACGCTGACAATATCGAGGTCTTCTTTTTTTAGCATGTCGCGATAGTCCGCATACCCTCGCTGTGCTCCGGCATCTGCGATAGCCTTTTCCCGTCCGGCAGTATTCGGATCGGACACAGCAATCATATCCACGCAGTCGATTTTTTGATAGGGCACATGCAGGCCATGTCCAAAATTGCCCTGCCCGGTCCGACCAATAGCACCGGCGCGATAGCGTTTTTCTGCCATTATGACTCCTTATTAGGGTAAAAATACGACACCCAATGCCGCGTTGGGATTCCGAATGAGTTCTTCACAGGCTTCGGGTGCGTCATCCAATGCAACCCGATGGGTGATGAGGGGAGCTACTTTTAAGTGTCCGGTATCCATAAAGCGTAAGCATTCCTCCAGGTTTCGCCTCGTTGTCCATTGCATAAAAACGGAGGGATAATCCGCACCGTGTTCCCATTCCTCGTCGTGATAGCCCGGTCCTGTGCGTGCGGCACTGCGGACATCCAGATTGCCCAGCGCGGATGCAAAGCCGTGTTCTATCCGGGCGCCACCCACAATGACAATGCGACCCATCAAGTGCGTGTCGGGTGCTTTTTTAATCATTTTGCTAAGCGTGATAAAAGCTGGCGTGCCATCACCACCAAAGGCAATTACACCGCCATCGATACCATAACCTCGCGTAAAAGTTTGCGATACTTCAACCGGGTCTTCCTCTGTGATATTGACCCCGCGCAGCAAGCCACAGGTAGCGGCTTTTTTAAGACGCATGGGCAATTGGTCCAGGCCCATTACATAACATCCCGAAATGCGTGCCCACTGACAGGTAAATTGCCCCACAAGTCCCAGGCCTGCCACGGCAATGTGTTCGCTGAGTTGGAATGCGCCGCGCCGCACGGCATTTAAGGCGGTTGCAACGAGATGAATAGACGAGGCGTCTTCATCGCTGACGCCATCGGGAATGGGTACTGCCATATTGCGCGGCACACAGGCATGGGTCGCATGTTGGGCATATCCGCCCCCCATACAGGCCACGCGCGTCCCAAGCGGTATGTCTTCACACCCCGCGCCTTGCGCCACGACCACGCCGGCATTGGAATATCCAAACGGGCGAGGTACGGCATCCGACGGGTTTTCTCGCCGCCTTTTCACCCCACCCAACTCTGTGCCGGGACTGACCATGCTCGCCGAGACTTCTATTTGAACCTGGCCTGGCTTTGGGTCTGCAACCGGTTCTTCGATGACCGAAATTCCGCCTTGACCGTCAATTGCCGCTACTTTTCGCATTGTCATTCGTGTCCTCACATTGCTACAATTTGTTTCATGCGTTTTGCCATCTCAATTTGCACGTCTCGATCGCCACCTACTTCGTGGATGACATATCGGTCATAGCCAATATCCCGCAATCCTTTCATGACTTCTGCCCAATCCGTATCCCCATCCATCAGCGGTACGAAATTGCGTTGCTGACGAACAAAGTCCTTAAAATGTACCCGTTTAATGCGGTGTTGAAGCCCGCGAATCCAGTGCTCTGGATAGCCGTAAAACATCATATTGGCTGTGTCGAGATAAATTCCGACCCAATCATTGCCCACGGCATCGACAAACTCGCGCGCTTCTTTCGGGTTGAGCAAAAATTTATTCCACACATTCTCTATGCCAACTGCAACGCCTTTTTCCTCGGCATAAGGGGCAATTTCTTTCATCGAGACCAGAAAATCATCCCAGGCATCTTCATAGGTACCATCAACAGGGAGTTGGCCTGGATGGAGTAATACCGCGTCGGTTTCGACCAGATGCGCCACGTCAATAGCGCGGCGCAAGCTCTTCATGCCGGCTTCGCGCTCTGCCGGGTCTCGGCTGAGAAAATTGCCCCGGTTATCATATCTGGCAATCGCACTGCTGATTTCAATGCCCGCATCGTCACACCGCGTTTTGACACCGCGGACCTCGTCGTCACTCATATCTACATTTGGATCGCCTTCTGGTGAAAATACCAGTTCGAGTGCTTCGTAACCCGCATCGCGGCACAATTGCAATGTTTCATCCAGTGTCAGTTTGCCCAGGATAATTTGCGTTACACCTATTTTCATCGCGTGTCTCCACTAAATTGGGTTGTGTGTTTCGGGGGTATTTGCGCCTCTGTTTTGCAACTCTTCGGCGATTTCTTCCATCAGAACAGCCAGTTCAAGAACATTTTCGCTCGTGACTGAGCCAAGAAATACACCTGTGTCTCGATCTGTGATTGGGATTACGGACAACGAATGATCCGTCATGCGCTTGAGCACGTCTTCAATTGGCTCATCGGGCTGAGCCTGCGGCAAATCTGTGCGCAACACAGTGCTCAGGCTCAGGTTTGCCCGCAAACGCGAGGACATTGCCTGCAGGCGGGGAAGCGAGACGATCCCTGCAATCTCGCCGCGATCAACCACGAGATAATCCCGTTGATTTGGCACGGGCCAATCATTAATAAAATCCTCTGCTGAAAGCGTAGAATTGGGATATGTGCGCGTGCTGTCCATGACGTGGTTGACGGTAATATCCTGCATTGCGCGGCGGGCAAAAGAAAGCGGTACAGATTTCGGTAGCTTAAGTTGGTGCGTTTTCTTGGCTTTGTTGATCGCCAAGTTGATTGCTTGCGGCATCAGCATAATATAGCCGAACATCATGAGCACGAATAGCGAAAAGACATCCTTGCCGATTACGCCGTTCTCGAAGAGGACGAGGAGGAGGGCGATTTCCGCCACGCCCTTTGCCATTAGTCCCGTGGCCTGGGCAAAGGGATTGTCCAGACGCGCCATATAGGTACCGATAACGGCACCGGCGAATTTGCCCAGAGACGGGAACACGACTAATGTCGCGATGGTCGCGATTGGCAAGGTCAGAAAAGAAAGATTCAGGTGCAAACCGGCCGAAGCGAAAAAGAGCGGGACAAACAAGCCCTCTGCCGCGCTTCGCAAACCGGGCAGGACGTCTTCGTGGACCTGACGGGGCATACTCGACAGGGCCGTGCCGAAAAGCAGCGCGCCAATGGAGCCGTGCAGGTGGAGATGTTCGGCACCCACTACCATCAGGAAAAGGCCGCCGATCAGCAGCCCAAACGACAGTTCGGGTACATTTAAGACCTTCTGCAAGAAGACAATCGCATGGGGCAGTAGTCGCGCCGATATGAACCAGGCCACCACTGCAAAACTCGCCATTTGGATCAGCAGCAAGAGTACGCTGGCAACACTCAGTTCGTATTCGTGCGCGCCAATTTTGCTGATGGAGAACCCGACCACGAGGAGGGCGATCAATTCGGCGATGATGACTGTGGTGAATATCTCGAGGCCGATAGGTTCTTTGAAATGTCCTTTGTCGGCGAACACCTTTGCCACAAGCCCCAGGCTGGACAGCGAGAGAATGCCAGCCAGCGCCAGTGCCTCTGTGAAATTGAGGTTGAGGGCAAAGCTGATGTTGAAAAGGTTTGATGTGAACACCAAAGCGACGATGAGTGAGATGAGCACCGACACGGTGGCTGCGACAAAGAACCGTCCGCGAATCGTTGCCACAAAGCTGGGGATGTCGATTTCATCGAGGCCGACCAAAAAGAAGAAGACGAAGATGCCGATGCCCAAGAACGTCTGGAGTTCTGGCGTTGGTTCGACGATATTTGTGATGGGGCCGAGCAAGGTGCCCGTGATTGTATAGGCGACGATTGAATTTAAGCCAAAACGGTTAAACAGACCCTCGAAAATCTTACCTACGACGATAAGCAGACCAAGGGGTAGTAAAGCGTCAATCATAGGTAGGGTCTCATCAATTGTTGGATATTTAACCAGCCAGGGTAGGGTGGTGAATTATACGCGTATTTGATATGAAAAATAAATCGCCTATTAAAAAAAGCAAGCCTTTCTCACGCCCTTTGCCCAGCGTTTATATAATGCTTGACAAGGTGCGGTTTTTTCCCTATCACATCGCTTTGTTCATGCTGTTCGCAAACCGTCATCACATACAACACAATAACTCTGGAGATTGCGCTATGAGGCACACATGTATTCTATTTGGTCTGATATTTCTCGTTGTGGGCTGTAAGCCCGCTGAGTCGCCGACACCTGTGGAGCGCGCTATCACAATATGGTGGGCGCAGTGGGATCCCGCGGATGGGCTTCAGGAATTGGGCAATAAATTCGAACAGGAAACGGGTATTGCCGTTAATGTCCACCAGATTCCCTGGCCGTCTTATCAGGATCAGGTCTTTCTCAATTTTGGAAATAATAAAACGGATTTTGATATTGTGATTGGCGATAGTCAGTGGATTGGTAGAGGTGCGACGCGCGGTCTTTACGTCGATCTGACCGACTGGTTGCCCACGGCAATTGATATAGACAAAATTCATCCCCGCGCCGCGCGTTATTTGTGTGAATATCCGCCCGGTGGTGGCAAATTCTACGCCGCGCCCTGCGAGACCGATGCCATCGGATTTGTCTATCGCAAAGACTGGTTTGAAGACCCTGCCGAGCAAGCGTCATTCAAAGAAAAATATGGGCGGGATCTGACGATTCCCGACAATTGGGATGAATTCCGCGATCTGGCTGAATTTTTCCATCGTCCAGATCAAAAACAATACGGCTGTGCTTTGCTTACCGGCCGAGGGTATGATTCGATGACGATGGGCTTTCAGATGTTTATGTGGGGTTTTGGAGGCTCGTGGGGTGAGTTTGGCGACTTTGCGGTGGATGGGTATGTCAATAAACCGGAAGTGGCAGAAGCCCTTGCGTATCTGAAGGAGTTGTTACAATACGGTCCCAATGGCGCGACCAATTTCGACTATGGCAAAACCTTCGAGGCCTTTATCAATGGTTCGACGGCTATGAGCATGAATTATTTCGCCTTTTATCCCGGTATTGTGAAACAGATGGGGGACAAGGCGGGTTTTTTCATGGTGCCCAAAGCCGGCGACAAGCGCGTGGTGAGTCTGGGGGGGCAGGGGTTCAGTATTTCGACCAAAACGTCCGCAGAGCAACAAGAACTGGCCAAGCAATTCATCGCGTGGTTCTTGCAAACGGATATCCAAAAAGAATGGATTACCAAAGACGCCGGATTTACCGCCAATACGGATATTCTCAATAGCGATGAATTCCGAAACGCATCTCCGTATAACCGCGCTTTTGCAGAATCGCTCGATTATCTCCAGGACTTTTGGAATGCGCCTGTTTACAACGAGTTGCTCGCGGTCTCACAGCGTTATTTAGGCGAAGCGATTGACGGGGTTACGCCCGCGCAGGAAGCCCTTGACAAAATCGCTGCCGAACACGAGCAGATTTTCAAAGATGCCGGTTTGTTGAAGTAATCATAACTCAAAAAGGAAAGTACAACTCTATGTCCTCTTTTAAAATGCCAGAAGACATCAAAGTGGGTGTTATAGGCTATGGCGGCGCATTCAATATGGGCCGTCAGCATCTCACGTTTATGAAAAAGGCGGGTATGACGCCTGTTGCGGTTGCAGAACTCGACGAAACGCGCTTGAAAGTCGCACGAGAAGAATTTCCCGGTATCGAGACCTATACATCTGTGTCTGATATGCTGGACAAATCCGATGTCAATCTCGTTGTGATCATCACGCCACACAATACCCATGCCGATCTGGCATTGCAATGCCTGTGCGCGGGGCGCCACGTTATCAGCGAAAAGCCACTGGCGATTACGACTGAGGAATGCGATGCTATGATCCGCGAAGCCGAAAAGCAAGACCTTCTTCTTTCCACCTATCACAACCGCCATTGGGATGGGTGTATCCTGGAAGCCCTCGAACAAATTCACCAGCGCAAGGTTATTGGCGAGGTCTATCGCATTGAAGCCCACATGGGAGGATACAATCGACCGGGCGACTGGTGGCGCAGTAGCAAGAGCATTTCTGGGGGGATCCTCTACGATTGGGGTGTTCACCTTCTCGAATATTCGCTCCAAATTCTGCAATCGGATATTGTGGAGGTTACCGGGTTCGCGCACACCGGTTTCTGGGCTGATGAGACCCGCTGGCAGGCGGATACCAATGAAGACGAGGCCACGGCTATCGTGCGTTTCAAAAACGGGACATGGATCAATCTCACTATGTCGAGTATTGCATCTGCACCCCGCAAGGGGTGGCTCGAGATTACCGGTACGACCGGTACTTATATTTTTGATGGTGGGACGTACGAAATTTTACAGATAAAAGATGGGGAAAAGGTTGTCTCCTCTGGTAAGAATCCCAGTCACCAATACGATAAATACTACGATAATATTGCCGCGCATCTCTCGAAGGGTGAAGACCTGATTATCACGCCCGAATGGTCTCGCCGCCCCATTCACATCCTGGACCTTGCCTGTAAAAGCGCAGCGATGGGGCAAACGCTCAAGGCGAAGTACGCATAGGTGTTGGCAAATACACAGAAAAAGCGGCCAATGTCTCTCAACATAGGCCGCTTTTTTTATTTTAATTTTTTTAAATACCAATCCGCTTTGGAAAGACAGTTACCCCCCAATTCACATACTGGTCTCGCTCCTCAGGTGTCTCGGCGCTCATGCCTACTCTCACTTGTGTGTCTTTTACCTGATTGAGCACATGTTTTACGCAGTCTTCCACCGTCCGATATGGAAATTGAGGGTGCGCCTCAATACTAAACAGCAGATCGTTTGGCCCAAAGTTCAATACATCTACTCCTGGTTTAGCTAACTGTGCAGCATTGATTACTGCTTCAACAGATTCAATCTGAATTGCCAGCCATCCGTACGCATTCCACCAGGGAGCGTATTCCAACCGGTCTGGTCGCTCGTCCAGTCCCACCCGATGTACGCCGCCCCAACTGCGTTTGCCCATCTGGGGATAATAAAAGGCGTTTACGGCTTCATCTACAATTGCCTCGCTTTCTACTTCTGGTACCATAATCCCCGAAGGCCCCAAATCGAGATAGTTGCCAATCAGATAGGCGTGGCGAGTGTGCTTAATCCGGATCTGAACGGGCAAATTCAATTCCCGGGCCATTATACAGAAAGCCACCAGTTGGGCTTCGTTAAAAGGCCCGTGTTGTGCATCTACATTTAGATAGTCGCATTCGTGTTTTGACAGAATATCCGTTAGTTCACCCTTTTCAATATCCATTGGCACGCCAATAGAATTTACAATTTCACCATTCCGAATCCGCTGTTTTAGAGTTTGTTTCGACATTATACACCTCTTGTTCAGTCCAGGTCGTAGAGTTCCCGGGCATTCTCTGCCATAATTTGTTTTTTGACTTCTCGATCCGATACATTGCTCAGTGCCTGGTCGGGCGAATCAAAATCCCAGTGCGGATAATCGGTTGCAAACATCAGTTTGTCGTCCATGTCCATGTGCGCCAGCATCTGCTCGAAATACGCCGGGTCTGAAGGCTCTTCTACAGGCTGTGTGGTCAGATAGAAATGGTCCCGGATATATTCCGAGGGCAGGCGCTTTAAATAGGGCACTTCCATCTTGAGTTTTCGGTACCAGTTATCCATCCGCCACATCAAAGGTGCCACCCACCCAAAGCCGCCTTCGATCAGAACGATTTTTAAGTCGGGAAATCGTTCGAATACGCCTTCGTACACATAGCTCGTTACCTGCGCCTGAAATGCCATGGGCATCCCGCCGTGATCCTGAATATAATGCGCCGCCTTGCCCGCGCCCGTAATTGGGCCAATACCCGTGCCGCCAAAGTGAATGCCGATGGGGAGGTCGTAGTCAACGGCTGCTTCGTAAATTTTCCAGTATTTACGGCGGCCCAGTGGCTCCATTGTGCGGGCCATGAACATCAATTGTACAAATCCCGGGTGATTGCCCAGGCGTTCAATTTCTGCTACGGCGAGATCGGCGTCTTCATACGCGACGGTCAGGGATGCGCGCAATCGCTCATCTTTTTCCAGCCATTCGGCTATTTGCCATTCATTTACCGCCTGTGCAATTGCCGCTCCGTATTCCAGGTTTTGCTGTCCCCCAGCAGGCGATAGCGGGTTCAATATGCCGTAGTCCATTTCCCAGGTATCCAGCAATTGTTCCTGCATAAAACCCAGATGCGACCCAGGGGGTCCTTCAGGGGGGAATGCATCGTTTCGCGCGGCAAAGGGCACAGCTCTCGGACAATTGGACCCTGAGCGTCTGCGCCCTGCAATGCTCAGATGGTAATCTTTCCAGGCGCTGGGCATATAATCTACCCAGACCTCAGTGGCGGGAGACTGATAGCCATCTACATTGTGAATATCGCAATCGATTACCGATAGTTTTTCTCTCTTTTTGACCTCTGGCTCTTCTAAAATCGTCATCGCCATAGCGGTATCTCCTCACAATTTGTAAAACGCTCGTGCATTTTCTCTCAAAACTTTTTCCAGTAGCGAATCGGATAGCCCTTTTGGAATGGCATCATCCGGTCCGTCAAAATGCCAGTGCGGATAATCGGTCGAAAACATCAGTATTTCATCCGAGTCCAGTTGTCCAATCATTTGCAAAAGGTGTTCGGAATTTATGGGCGTATCCATCGGTTGTAGCGTCATTCGAATGTGTTCTCGCACGTAATCCGATGGGGGGCGCACAACCCAGGGGGTGTCTCGGCGCAGGCCTTTCCACTCTTTGTCCATGCGCCACATCCATGCGGGCATCCAGCCGAATCCACTTTCGATTAATACCACCCGTAATTCGGGAAACCGCGCAAACGCGCCTTCGGAGATTAAGCTCAGGACTTGTGCCTGAAAAATCTGCGCCATATCGGCACATTCTTCAATATAGGTCGAAGGCCAGCCCACGGGTGTGGGGGGAAGCGATGAAGCACCGCCAAAATGAATGCCAATTGCCAGGTCGTGTTTTACTGCGGCCGCGTACATCGGATTGTATTCGCTTTTTCCATACAGGGAATAGGAGCGTACAGGGAGTATTACCTGTACGAAGCCGGGATGATCGCCAAAGCGTTCAATTTCTCGCGCGGCGAGGATGGGATTCTGGCTGGGTACGACCAATGAAGCGCGGAGACGCGCGTCTTTCTCAAGCCAGTGATCAATCTGCCACTGGTTGACCGCTGTTGCAAGCGATGCTGCGAGGTCTTCGTTGTGTACGCTTTGCACCCAATAGCCACAGGTCAAAATCCCCACTTCCACGTCCCAGGGATCGAGTACCTGTTTTTGCGTCAGTCCCAGGTCGGAGCCCGGGGGACCATTTGTGGGTCGAGTACCTTGCCGCGCAGATGTGGGCGCGCCACCCGGATAATCATTCGCGCCGGGGCCTCGAAAATGGGATTCGCGAATATACGCGACCCAGTGGTCTTCCAGATATGGAACAAGGGTTTCCAGGGAGGCAAACGCATTGTGAATGTCGCAGTCGATAACGGGACGGCCAAGGCCTGTAAAATCAGCGGGCATATTCTTTTCTTTTTAGAATGTGATCATTGCGAGACGCCGCCGTGTGCGTCAAAAAAATCGAAAATAGACGGTAGAGCTGTGAACCATATTGTGTTGTGCGTATCGTCGGGATATTCGGTATAGGTGAAATTTGTCATATACTTTGCCAACAGTTTTGCGGTGCGTCGAGCGGGTTCTGCCAGCGCGACCATGTCCTTTGCTCCTTGCGAAAATAGCACGGGAAGATCGGCATGCGGTTTGACGTGTCTCGATCTTACCCAACGCCCACTGGCCGCGATTGGCGCGATGGCGGCAAATTTTTCGGCATGCCTCAATCCCAGAATCCAGGTGCCACCTCCGCCCATCGAATGACCGGTGAGGTACACGCGCTCTGGATCGATATTGTAGATGGACAATACGCGATCCAATACATCCATGACATCTTGCCCGCCAATTCTGCGATACCCAGTAAAAGGCCCGCGTCCACTCGGCGCGACAAATAAATATCCGCGTTCTTGTGATAGATGCTTGCACAGGTTCTCTGTTTCGCCTCTTCTGCGCCGGTCCAACCAGGTGTTTTCGCTGCCAGAAGCACCGTGAAGGCCAATGATCAGCGGCCATGATCGATCCGGCGTATATCCCTCTGGCACAAATATGCGGTAGGGTACGAGTTGGCTGTCAACTGCTGATTGATACGCGAGGTGAAAGTCGCCAGTGCTTTTCTTCAGGGGGTCTTCTCCTGCCAAAAGTGCCGAAGATAGGGTTTCGGCGAGGTCGATGTCCGCCGGTATGTTAATCGCGCCGCGCCATGTCAATCCCCTGCCGCTTCTGCGGTATTTCATGACCATAGGTTGCGCTGTTCGCCTGAGATCTCCCACGTATTTGGCGTGCATTTCCTCGAGATGCGCGACGATATATTCGATTGTTTCGATAGCTGCCCGCTGGGACGCACCACGGGACGCGATATTCTCGCCATGCAAGGTTTTTAGCCGCGTTTGCAAAATTTTCAAGCGTGAAGACATTGTGTCTGTGTGCAAAAAAGCTCTTGTGACTCTCAGCAGAAGTTTGCCCGCTGGATCGCGCAATTCATAGCGCACACCTGCGCGTCCTTCAGGCAAACCCGTTGTTGATAGGGCGCAATTGAAAGCGCGGACAGACGAAATTGGGAGTGTGCGCTCGTCAACCACACCCTTTGTTCCCCGCAGCGATAGCCGCGCCGTATATTCGCCTGAAAGCGGATGTCCCAGGCTAAAGAGGGGTTTCAGTTGTACGTGAAGCGTGTCGTCCGTGTTCGTGATGGTGCGATTTAATACCAGGTTGTAGCTTGCGGCGAGTTCTGTACCTTCGCCAGAGCTACTGTCTCGCGTCATTGCCATAAATCGTATAAACAGGCGGTAGGCGCGATAGTTGTCTTTTTTTTCGAAAGCTGCAAAGGCTGTATCCGATAGTGCCTGGAGATTGGGTGGTATGCCCTCATCTGTTGCTTTCAGGCGGTTCAATGTAGAACGCGTGACCACTGTAAATGCGCGGGCATCTTCCCAGGCGATATCGCCGAGTTGTTCGCCTTCGAGCAGTGTGATAGGATGCTGAGCATAGCCTCTCATACAGGATCCTATTATGCAGAATAGGAATATGCCGCATATTGAGGTGTACTTAAAAAGAAGATGGGGGAAAGAGATGGGCATAAGTGTCTCCTTTTTATAAATCAACACGAGTCATTCGACAAAATAAGTTGCCATTGGGAAAAAAGCAAGGCTAAGGAACAATTCCGACTTGTGCGATGCAGAATCCCACTTTATCATGGTCTGATACTACTATTGTCAATCTTATGCAAAGGATGCAATCATGACTTCTACTCTTCGCAAATCCATTGTCGCCCTGCTGTTATTGCTTCCATATCCCGTCCTCGCAGATGTTTCGCTGCCTGCAATTTTCTCAGATAATATGGTGTTGCAGCGACAAATTGCAATATCCGTGTGGGGAAATGCCAGTGCCAATGAAGAGATTACCATTGAGTTAGATACCCAGCGCGTGACGATCACAGCAGATGCAGGGGGCACATGGCAGATTCACCTGAGTCCTATGGATGCGGGAGGCCCGTATCAACTCACTGTGCGCGGCAAGAATGTTGTCACTTTTAACAATGTGATGGTGGGGGAGGTCTGGGTTTGCTCGGGGCAATCCAACATGGCCTGGTCCGTCAGGCGTTCTCAAAATGCGGAGGAGGAGATCAAAGCGGCAGATTATCCCAATATCAGACTTTTTACAGTCAAACGCAGTGCCACTCAAAGGCCCGCGCAAGATGTTGAGGGCATGTGGAGTGTATGCGATACGAGTAGTGTCGGCAATTTTTCTGCGGTGGCCTATTATTTTGGGCGCCGCCTGCACAAATCTTTGAATGTGTCCATTGGTCTTATCAATACATCCTGGGGTGGTACACCGGCTGAAGCCTGGACTTCATTGCCCGCGCTTCAAGTCGTACCGGAGTATGCGCCGCTGGGTAAACGCTGGGCAGAACATATCGCCGCTTATCCAGAAGCACAGAAGAGATTTCAAGCCAGACTCGCTGTCTGGCGTGCAAATACCGATAGCTTGCGCGCTCTGGGGCAACGCCGCCCGCGAGCACCGCGCGGTCCAAATCATCCCCATCGCCCGTCTGTGCTCTACAATGGGATGATCGCACCTCTCGTTCCCTATGGCATTCGCGGTGCGATATGGTATCAGGGGGAATCAAATGCTGGCCGCGCGTATCAATATCGCGCGTTGTTTCCAGCGATGATTCAGGACTGGCGTTCGAGTTGGGGGCAGGGCGCATTTCCATTTTTCTTTGTACAGCTTGCCAATTTTAGACAGGTAAAGGAAAATCCAGAGGAGAGTGCCTGGGCTGAATTGCGCGAGGCGCAATTGATGGCGCTTTCATTGCCAAATACGGGTATGGCTGTGGCGATTGATATTGGAGAGGCAGACGATATTCACCCGAGGAATAAACAGGATGTTGGCTTGCGTCTGGCTCTGGGGGCAGAAGCTACGGTCTATGGTATGGATCAACCGCATTCTGGTCCTGTGTATCGGTCTATGGCGGTTGAAGAAGACAAAATTCGCCTGAAATTTGATCACGCGTATGGCGGCCTGAAAGCAAAGGGCAATATGCTCAAGGGTTTTGCAATTGCCGGACAAGATAGCAAATTTATCTGGGCAGAGGCAAAAATTGATGGCAACGATGTGCTGGTCTGGAGCAAAGATGTGCAGCAGCCCGTTGCTGTCCGATACGCATGGGCAGATAATCCAGTTTGCAATTTGTACAATGGCGCAGATTTGCCAGCATCGCCTTTTCGCACAGATGACTGGCGCGGTATCACCGCTGATCGGCAGTGAGTCCCACCTTCACAGGAGATTCCAATGTCCGCTATGAAAGCAGCACTTTACAAGGGTATCCGCGAAATTGAATGGCAAGATGTTGAATATACGCCCCCGGCACCGGGTTATATTACTCTGCAAACGAGGAGTTCTGGTATCTGCGGTAGCGATCTGCACAATTATTTTGGCGAGTGGAAACCTTCACTCGAACGCGCCGCGGGACACGAGTTGTGTGGCACGGTTGCCGAAGTTGGCGAGGGCGTGACTGATATTGAGGTGGGAGACCTCGTCACTGCCGAATGTTTCTCGCATTGCGGTACATGTCACTACTGTGTTACAGGTCGCTACAATCACTGCGCCAATCGCAAGTGGTTTTCGGGAGAATCGCACGGTGGTTTTGCCGAATATACAACCGCACACAAAAATAGTGTCTTCAAATTGCCCGACATGACTTTTGAACAGGGTGCGCTTGTAGAACCCCTCGCTGTCGCGCATCGTGCACTCGCACAGGCAAAAGCGTCTTACCAGGATCGGGTTGCCGTGATCGGTGGGGGAACAATTGGTCAACTTTGTCTGGCAGTTGCCAAAGCTATTGGTGTGCGCGAAACGCTGATTACCGCCAAATATCCGCAGCAGGCCGACCTCGCGCGTGACCTGGGCGCGGATCACATCGTCGATATTACAACGACCGATGTGAAGGATGTGGTTAATGATCTCACCGATGGCATGGGGTATGACGCCGTTATCGAAACTGTGGGCACCGCGCAGAACTTCGATGATTCTATCGCTATATCGCGCCGCCATGCCATGATCGTTCTCGTGGCCGGTTACTTCAAGCCCCTCGAGGTTGACTTGCGATCAATTGTCTGGTCCGAAGTCAATATCACGGGGTCCAATTGTTACGGTTTCAGCGGCATGCGGACCGATTTTGATGTCGCTATTGACCTTATTACTTCTGGGCGCGTGGAAGCTACGAAACTCGTCACCCATCGCTACCCCTTTGCCGATATCGCCGAAGCTTTTCACACCGCCGCTGACAAAAAGTCCGGTTGTGTCAAAGTGCATCTCGTAAAATAAAAAGGTTTGTGCTATGGGTATTCGTCTCGGTATTGTCGGCGTAGGGGCATTTGCACAGGGCTTTATTCCCCTGTTCAATGCACATCCAGATGTAGATCAGGTCGTTCTGTGCGATCTGGATGAAGAAAAACGCCAGAGTAACGCCGAAAAACACGGGATTGTGCAGACGTCGCCGTCTCTCGATGATCTGTGTGATACCGATGTTGATGCTATCGCGCTTTTTACCCAGAACTGGTTGCACGGGCCGCAGGCAGTGCAAGCACTTCGCGCGGGTAAACACGTCTATTCAGCCGTGCCACCGGGCATGGCACTCGACGAAATTCGCGCGATTGCCGAAGCTGTCTGCGAGACGGGTAATATCTATATGCTCGGTGAAACGAGTTACTATTATCCGGCAGTGATTTACTGTCGGCAGCGATTCCGCGAGGGCGCATTTGGCGATATTGTGTACGCCGAAGCCGAATATTATCACGACTGGGATCACGGTCTGTACGCTGTTGCAAAGTGGCGCGGAGGGAAAAATTGGCGCGAAACCGCTGGCAAACCCCCTATGTTTTATCCCACCCATTCGACGAGTCAGATTCTCTCTATCACTGGCGCGCGTATGACCCACGTTTCATGCCAGGGTTTCACAGATCGCCACGAGGATAGAATCTATAAATCAAATAAGTGGAATAATCCTTTCAGCAATGAGTCTGCGCTGTTCAAACTGTCCGATGGCAGCACCGCGCGCATCAATGAATTTCGCCGTGTTGGACATCCGGGGACGGTGCGTATGACGATGTTTGGCACACAGGGCAGCTTTGAACACAATGCCTCGGGTGCCGTCTGGCTCACAAAAGATCGGTCTGAACGCGAATCTCTCGACGCGCAACTCACCTGTCGCGTAGCGGTAAGACGCGTTGAGGGCGATATGGATAAGGTTATCGCAGACGATGGAACGCATCACACAGTTGCTCCCGTTCATCCCGTTCACCGCTTGCCCGATGCGTTTAGAGGTTTGCCCAATGGTCACAATGGCTCACATCAGTTTCTGGTTGACGATTTTGTTCGCGCCTGTGTCTCGGACAAGACGCCGCCGAACAATATTTACGAAGCTGCGCGCTATATGATCCCGGGCCTCATTGCCCACGAATCGGCCCTTAAGGGCGGTGAATTGCTCGAGATTCCCGATTTGGGCGATCCGCCCACGGGTAATCGTCTGGAAATTGATTGATCAGTTGTGGGGAGAGTAGAATTCATCCATAAACAGGGAGTTGACCATGTCTTATTTTTCTAATGAAGAAAAAGCCTTTTTTAAAAAAAATGGTTATGTTGTCAAACCCGACCTGATTGCATCAGACCTACTCAAAAATGCGCGGGATGCCGTGTGGGAATATATCGAGGCGGATCGCGATGATCCCCAGACATGGATTAACGCGGGGCCAAAAGGCAATCTGCCGTGTAGCGACCATCCCGCAGTCGCGGCTATGAGGACAGATACACCGCTTTACGATATGGCCGAAGAACTCGCGGGTAAGGGGCGTCTTCGTTCGCCTGGGAATGGGCTGTGTAAAATGATTTACCCGAGCGGGCATACGGACTGGCAGCCGCCGCGAGGACATCTGGACGGGTATCTCATCGAGGGGGTTGCGGATACTTTCACCGTTGCTGTGACTATTAATATCAGCGATGTTTTGCCCCGTGGCGGCGGTTTTACCACATGGGCGGGAGCACACCTCAAGGTTGCCAGATATTTCCAGGCGCATGCCCTGACTAATTTGAGCGGTCTCAAAGTGCCCGGTTTTTTACATCCCGATACGCGCTATGAACACGCCGCACCTGCGGGCACGGTTTGCTTCTGGCACCACTATATGTTGCACACGGCCAGTATGAACTGTCGGACAGATATCCGCATGGCGCTTGTCAATCGCTTTGCTTTCAAGAACCTGAGCGATATCCTGTTCGACCTGCCCTTCGATCTGTGGGATCACTGGGAAGGCTTGCGCGATATCAACTGAAAGGATGCCGTTATGGCACGAATGAAACGACTTGAAAAGCTCGATGGCTTCGCCAATGTGCAGATGGTCGAAGTCGAACAGCCAGAACCCGGTCCCGATCAGATGCTGATTGAGGTCAAGCGCAGCCTGATTAGCAGGGGGTCGGAGCTATTTTGGCGATACGTCCGGGAAGAGGCGGTAAGTCCTGAGATGATGGGGTATTCCGACGCGGGTGAGGTCGTGGGCGTGGGGGCCAACATCCAGGATTTCGCAGTGGGACAGCGCGTCATGGCGAACACCCCGCACGCTCAGTACGTCATTGCCGGCGAAACCGAGAGATCCCGGCGCGCTTTCCCCCTTCCGGAAGAACTCAGCTATGAGACCGCGACCTTTCTCCCTCTCGCGACCAGTTCTGTGATGTGGATGCGCTCTTCGCCAATAGAACCCGGGCAGACCGTTGTCGTGCTCGGTCAGGGGATTGTAGGTGCCCTGTGCGCTCAGATCGTCTGGGAACGCGATCCCGGATGTGTAATCGTCGTCGATGCACAGCCTCTCCGATGCGATATCGCGCGGAAACTGGGGCACGAAAATGTGATCAATGTCTCCCAGACCGACTCCGTGGCAGCGGTCAAGGAACTCACAGATGGCAAGGGTGCCGACCTCGTCGTCGAGTGCGTCGGGGGCTACGCTGGTATCCAGTCCTTCGAACAAGCTCAGAAGATGCTCGCATCCCGGGGAACGATTCATCTCATCGCGAAGTATCAAGGTGCTCCATTGCCTCTGGAAGGGGACGCCTTTATGAATAAGCAGATCATCGCGGGCATCCGCATCGATACACCCAGAGAGGCGTGTATGCGGGATGCAGCCCAGATGCTGATCGACGGACGGGTCAAAGTCGCCGAACTGATCACCCACAGACTCCCATGGGAACAAACTCCGGATGCGTATCACCTGCTCTATCACAAGCCGGACGAAGCACTCGGCGTCATTCTGGAGTGGGATTGATCTGATTTTGAGCAGGACAGGAGACGCTATGAAGAAACTTCGATTGGCTGTTGTGGGTTGCGGTGCTTATGAAAGTTCCCGTGCTCGCGGATATATCGCGACGATGGTCAAGCTGACCGATCTCTACGATTTGTGCGCGATCTGTGATCATAGCGAGCAGGCGTTACAGGTTGTTGGCGAGCGTTTTGGCGTTGACGCGAGATATACCGATTTTGAAGCGATGCTGGATGGGGAAAAGCCAGATGTGGTTTTTATTCTTGTCCCCACAGATGGACAGGCGGTCATGGCTTTGGCGGCTGTTGAGCGCGGCTGTCATATTATCACGGAGATTCCCTATGCCCACACGCTGGCGATTGGCGATGCAATTGATCGGGCATGTCGAGATAGAGGCGTTGTTTGGGAGGTTGCTGAAAATGTCTGGCTCTGGCCTCAGGAACAATTAAAGCAAAAGATCGTTAGAAAAGGACTGCTTGGAAAACTGACACATGCGCGTCTGTGGTACACGTCTGGTAGCTATCACGGGATCAACGGGGTTAGAATGATCCTCGACAAGGCCGCGACCCGTGCCCTGGGCTATGCACAATCGGTGGAGGTGTTGCCATATAGCAATTATGGCGGGGAACAGGAAACGACCCGATGGTGGGAGAGTGCTGTTGTCGAGTTCGAAGATGACATTGTTTGTTTATACGAGATGTCGCCAGCGGGTGCGCGCAGTAACTTCTGGGATATCGAAGGGGTGGAAGGGCATCTTTCGGGCAATGAACTGGTGCTTTATGGAGGTAGTGAACGCACATCTTACCCAATTCGGGAGATGTTCGAGGAGATTGACGGAGAGCAGATTCTCTCGTCTGTTCGCGTAGATACCGATCCACCGGTTGTCTGGGAGAATCCATTCAAGCGCCAGAAGGTTTCCCATGCGGACGATGTGGCTAAAGCCGCGATTCTCAATAGCCTTTACAGGGCAGTGACAGAGGGAGCAGAACCGCAGTACAGTCCTGCAAATGCCCGCAGGGATCTGGAGATCTGGATTGCGATTCGCGAAAGCGCGAATAGGGGTAGTGTCTGGGTTGATCTTCCGCTGACGGAAGAGACAGATCTCGAGTGTCGCTTTGAAGCCGAATTTGTTCGGCAGTACGGGGGGCATCCCATCACAGACCACAAGCGTCTGTTAAATGCCCCTTTCCAGCGTCTCAGTCCGCTGTGGACGGTGGCTGGTTGGTTGTGATGTGCACTACTCAGATTGGAGAGATATGATGCGTTTTTTTATGATGTTCTTGTCGATGGTTATTGTTTCAGCTCAAACTGTGCAAGCGCAACCGGCAGATGTGAAAAGTCATGTTGCTGCGCTTAAAGGCAAGACGTTCTGGATCAAAATCGATTTTGTAGAGGTGAATGACGGGATTCGAGGTATTGATGCGGCAAATGTTTTTGAGAATGGGGAAGTTTCATACCGCGCCACAATAGGCGGTTTTCGCCAATCTCAGTCTCAGTCTGCAGAGGATTTTGCCGAGGAAGTCAGGAATATCATTATACGAGATGAGCTTTCGGGGTGGAGCGTGCGGGTGATCCAAAGGGGCGCGAAAGTTCAAATCCGAAAAGCTGAGGCAAGGGAGAAAGAGGTCTATATTGAACTCGACAGACTGTCAGGTGCTCGCCATGCCGTTCGCCTCAAGGTCAATAGGGATAAGTACACGATTCCCGAAGTTGAACGTCTTTTCAATATCGCCTTTGCTGCAAGCGAAGCGGAATTAGAAGGTGCAGAGGATACCGTTTTGCTCAAAATGAATATGTCCATTGAAGAAGTGATCGCCCTGAAAGGCAAACCCAAAACGCGCGTTGACCTCGGCTCCAAAACCGTTCTCACTTATGACGACTTGAAACTGATATTCAAAGATGGGAAATTGGTTGATGCGGAATGAAGTCTCTTCTTATCTCTACGCATTTTCCAGCACGTCTCTCATCGCTTTGCCCTCTTCGCGGAACCATTGCATTAAGATGCTCACATCGGTTCCCACACAAAAGTGTTTCACGCCCATGTCCAAATATCGCTTCGCGCCTCTGGCATCTCCGAGTTCTGCCCGGGGCGCAACGCCCATTTTAAGCGATGTTTCGATCACGTATTTTTCCGCTTCTTGTACCTTTTCTCTGGCATAGCCCGTGTTCAGAGAATAATCTCCTGGCCCAAACTGTATCATATCTAAGCCCGGTACGGAGAGCAGTGCTTCCAAATTTTCGACTGCTTCCTTCTTTTCGATCATGATCGCGACAACGGAATCGCGACACGACTGAATAAATTCAGCCCCTCCTGTATCCACACCGAACCGCACGTACCGGCGCATATTTACTCCGTGATGCCCACCATCTTCTGGCGTGTCGGGACGCACGGCTGCCACACAGGCTGCCACATCTTCTACTGTACGCACATCGGCGAATAAAACATTTTGAATGCCCGCACCTATGGCGCGATTTGCAATATGTCCACGCGGATCTTCTTCGACCTTGATCATTGCCGACATCTCGTCGAATAGATCGATAGCCCGCCCGATATTATCCATGGTGTGTAAATCATACGGGGCGTATTCCGATACGTATTCGATGTAGTCAAACTGTCCCGAATATCCCACCATTTCAAATACCGATGGCCACGGGCTGTGTACATGGGTTCCCAGACTGGGTTTATCGGCATCGAGCAGTTCTCTCAGCTTATTTCGTCGCATGTTTTCTCCTTGAAAGTATTGTTGCACCTGGTAGCGCAGTTCATTTTCTATCAATACACAAAAATAGTGAAAAAATCCAGTGGTCTTCTCTGCGCCCGCATCCAGACCCAGACAATTTTGGGTTGCCTCTTGAACAAGATGAAGTTATACTATTAGCAAGG